>CAYVNL010000073.1:0-7936 GCA_964452925.1 uncultured Candidatus Saccharibacteria bacterium | reverse complement strand
TTTGCTTGTCTTTTATTTCTAACATTATATCAAAATCTATCTCTTTTGTTTCATAGATAAAACTAGAAAAATCTTCGATATCTATCTTTTCTGCGTGTTTCCCTTTTCTTCCGTTAATGTTTTGAGAACTATAGTCAATTATTGGCAATCCATCTTCTTTTTTCCAGGTTCTACCAGACAAAGAAACGCTATCAATAATTGATTCTCCGTTATTTAAACATTTGTGATGAAAAACATCAAATAAAACCGGTATACCCGTTTTAGAGTTTATATACAAACAATCTTTTAGGGAATAAATTCTATCATCGTTTTCAATAACAAGTCTTTTTTTTATAAACAATGGTAGTTTTTTATAGTTTTCGATAAATCTTTCCATTGATGATTTTTTGTCTCCATAACCTCCTCCAACATGAATTTGAACTTTAGCGGAGAAATCAAGGCCCATGACATCTAATAGCTTAGAGTGCCAACCTAACTCTAATATACTATTAATTATTATCTCTTTTTTTAATGCATTAATTAAAACAAACTGATCGGGATGCATCGAAACTCTCATCTTTAATTTTTTTATCTGACAACCAACCTTTTGTATCCTTTTACCAAAAACTTTTTCCCAATTATATTTGTTTTTCTTGTAACCAGCAAAAGGTATTAGCTGAGACCCAATCCTAAAAAAAAGTAACCCTTTTTCATGGTTATATGACAATATATTCTCTAAACAATAAAGATTGTTATTAATCTTTTCTGTTAGTTTTTCGTTAGATAAATTAGCTAGTCTAAAGGTTGAATTAGCGGTGCAGCCTATCTCTGTGTTAATACATGGATAACCTATTTTCATATTTATTTTATATATAAGAATAACATATAGTGATGTTTATATCAAAAAAACAGGACCCTAGCTGGGTCCTTTGATGGCTTTTTCTAGAATTTCATCAAAATCTCTTTCGAGAACTTCATAAAATTTTTCTTTTTGGCTTTCTTCTACCCTAAGGAATTCCATTGTTTTGTTTATAATTTTTTTTATGCCGCCCTTGTGAAGATCGCCCAAACAAATTTTTTTTAACTTTTCTTGAATTAAAATCTTTGCGGATTTTAATTTTCTCTCATCAATCAATTTTCTCTCCTCCCTTCTAAAATTTTATTTTTTATAATTCCTTCGTTCATTTCTTTACACGATATGTCCGAATTAATTATCTGGGCATTTCCAGTTATTTTTGAATCATTTATAACTGAAAAGCCTTCTATTTTGGAATTACCTGATATTACGGTGCCTCCTTTTATAACAGAATAACCCTTTATTGTTGCCGATCCCATTATCATTGATTTTTCATAAATTTTGACATCTTCAATAATGATAGGATGACCTTCGATTATGACACCATCGTTAATTTGAACATTTCCTGAAATAATTCCTCCTAAAATTCTGCAATTTGCAGAGATTTTAACATTTCCAGAAATTATAGCATTTTCAATTATTGATTCTTTAATTTCTACACTACCCCTTATTATAGAACTAGGCCCTATAATTGATAAATAAGAAACATATGAACTTCTGTCAACGACAGAATCTCTTGAGATGAGACCACCACCATTTATATGATGATAATATTCAATCCCATTAATCACTATAACATTTTGTTTTGAAAGAACTTTAATCTCTTGGTTCATAAGAACCCTCCTTTTTTTATTAAATTATAACACTCATTATAAAAAAATCAAGTATATATTAAGTTGAGTTTTTGCCCGCTAAAAAACCAGTGCTCCAACAAGCCTGAAGATTATAACCTCCAGTTGGTCCGTCAATGTCTAGTATTTCTCCAGCAAAATAAAGATTATCAATTAATTTAGATTTCATTGTTTTTTGATCTACTTCTTCTAGTGAAACACCACCAGATGTAACCATAGAATTGTTAAAATTCATGCCACCAGTAATATTTACTTTATTCTTTTTTAACCTTTGAATTAAAAAAAGTCTTTCTTTTTTTGTGATAGATGATAGTTTTTTCGATATATCAATATCGCTTAACAAAAGCAGTGATACGGCAAGCCTTCTTGGTATAAATTCCTGTAAATAATTTTTAATATTTTTATTTGGCCTTAAAGATAGTTCTTTAAAAAAATCTTTCTCTATATCTTCCATCATATGATCAGGCATAAAATCAATATTTAATTCAGTTTCTTTATCAAGCAAAAATCTATTTATTTTTTTACTCATATTTAATATCGCTGGTCCTGACAATCCAAAGTGAGTGAATATGATTTCACCTATATCGTTTATCTTTGAATTAAAACTAACCTTTGCTCTGTCCAGGCTTACTCCTTTTAATTCTTTAATCCAGCCCTCTTTTATTTTAAAAGGGAAAAGGCTTGGGATTGGCCTAATAATACTATGTCCAATCTTCTTTAATAAAGGATAACTCGAACCATCGGATCCAGTGTTTGGATATGATTTACCTCCAGTAGAAAATATATAATTATTTGATTTTACTTTTATTTCTTTTCCGTTTCTTAAGAAACCAACCTCTGTTATTTTATTATTAAAAACATTTACCTTATTTACCTCTGAGTTATAAGATATATTTACATTGTTCGTTTTTAAACCAGACATCAAAACATTTAAGATATCTCTTGAATTATCTGTTATTGGAAAGACTCTATTGTTTTTCTCTGTTTTAGTTTTAACTCCCTTTTTCTCAAAAAAAGAAATTACCTCTTTAGGTCCCATAAAAGAAAAAGCGTTAAAAAGAAACTTTCCATTATTACCATAGCAATTAACAAGCTTTCTAATGTTAGGCTCTGCATTAGTAAGGTTACACCTACCATTCCCGGTTAAAACTAGTTTTTTTCCTGGGATATCGTTTTTTTCTATTATTAAAACTTTTGCTCCTTTCTCCGAGGCAGTTATCCCAGCCATCATACCAGCAGCACCACAACCAACAATTAAAACATCTATACTATCTAGTTTTTCTTTCATTTTTCTATTAAACCCCTTAATACTTTTAAATTTTCTTCACTTTTGATTTCAGTTTCTGGTGTTTCAATTATTTTAGGAATATTTATAAACCTTTCATCATTTAATAACTGCTTAAAGAAAGATAAACCGATTTTTCCTTTTCCAATGTGTTCGTGTCTATCTCTTTTAGAGCCAAGCTCTGTTTTAGAGTCATTTAAATGGAATGCCTTAATTTTTTCTATTGGAATATTATTCTCAAAAAGCCTGAACGTTTCATTATATCCCTTGGTAGTTGATATTTCATAGCCCGACTCAAAGACATGGGCAGTATCAAAACAAACACCAAAAACCTCATCATTATCTAGCTTTTTAATTATTTCCGCCATTTCATTGAAGTTAGATCCCAAAGAACTTCCTTGCCCTGACATTGTCTCTAATAATATCTCTACTTTTTCTGGATTTATTTTACTAAAAATAATGTCAAAACTTTCTTTTAATATCTTTATTGCCTTATCTTTATCTTGTTTTCCAGAGCTTCCAGGATGCAAAACAAGATATTTTACATTTAAAATTTTTGCTCTTTCAATTTCAGCTATCATCCTTGCAATTGATTTCCTTTTCGTTTCTTCGTTTTCTGAAACTAAGTTAACTAAATAAGGTATATGAGCAACAACTTCTTTAACTTTTGATTTTTTCCAAGATTCCTTAAAAATATCTATCTTTTCATCACTAATACTATTAACTTCCCACTTTCTTGACAAAGTAAGATAGAACTGAACTGATTCACAGCCCCATTTATCTCCCCAATAAAAGGCTTTTTCAAGGCCACCCACTGTTTGAACCGTTGATCCAAGCATATTCATTATTTATTTTTTTATTTTATTCCAATCTAAATATTTTTTTATTTTCATTTTGGATTATAACATAAAGTTTGAGAAAATAAATAAAAAAATCACAAAAATTTCTATGTTTTTTAATAGGCTAAATTAGAAAACATCGTCATATTATGAGTCCCAATTAAAATTGAAACCAAAAGCTCCCCATTCTGCTGTTTTCTCATAAATAGAATCCATGAGATTAAGCTCTTTTATAATATTACTCAGTCTAAATCTTTTTTTGTTTATTTCTTTAAACCTACCATCAATTACCGATATTGCTGATTCAGGTTCTGGTTTTCCAATAGAGTAAGCTATTTGAACTAAAACTTCATTAGCATTTTCTTTTTTTAAGATTTCTTTTGCTATTTTTCTGGCCATATAAGCACCACTTCTATCTATTTTTGTTGGATCTTTACCGCTGAATGCTCCGCCACCAACTGGTACCCTGGGACCATAGTTATCTACAACTATTTTTCTTCCGGTTAGTCCAGTGTCTGATTCAAAGCCACCATTAAACCATACTCCAGCTGGATTTGCATGTATTTTTTTATTATTTACCTTTAATAGTTCCGTAGTAATTTTAGCTATATCTTCGTTAGCTACTCCCTGGAAAGAGGCTATAACGCTTTTTATTTTATTGTTTTTCATTGTTACCTGAGTTTTTCCATCTACAGGATATTTCTCATATATTTTTCTACATAGCTTTCTGGCTAAATAAAACTCTTGAGGTACTTGCTGTTCATTTTCGTTACAGGCATAACCTATCATTACCCCTTGATCTCCTACACCACCTAAGTCTACTGCTCTAGATATTTCTAAGCTTTGTTTGCTTATATTTATTTTGGTTTCTAGGTCTCCGGCTATCCTAGAAACTATTTTTCTAATCCCCACCTCTACACTACTTGTAACTTCACCTGTTATTGTTATAACTCCATGACCACCCATTGTTTCTACTGCCACTCGACTATTTATATCTTTTTTTAAATAATCATCTAATATAGCATCTGATATTCTATCACATATTTTGTCTGGATGTTTTGGTGTTACGCTCTCGGCTGTATATTCCATTTATCTTTTAATTCTTTTTTTTAATTTATAAACTTCTGTGTTCTTGTAAACCTTAAAAGGAGTTTTAATCCCTATTTCCTCACCCTTTTTAGCAGAAAATCTTTTTTTATTATTCACTTCAATTTCGTTAATTATCATTTTTTGAACACCGTTTTTTTCATCTACAAAAACAATCTCATCGCCTTTTTTTATATCCCTAGAAAGCTTAATTACCGAAACTCCAATATTTGAAAAAAAATGAACCGATTTTCCTATAAATTCTCTATAAAAATCTGAGGATGAGTTCTCAACATCTGAAAAATCTGTAATTAATGGCTTTCCTAGATAAAAACCAGAAGAAAAACCTCTGTTATAAACTGACCGTAATCTCTTCATTAGTTCGATAATTTCTTCTTTAGAAAGATTTTTATCTATGGATTTCCTGTAAACATCAACAACTGTGCTAACATATATTGGATCCCTGTTTCTACCTTCTATTTTAAAAGATTTAATATTCGCTTTCTTAAGTTCTTGAATCATTGGAAGTATACATAAATCTTTAGCTGACATAACCCTATTATTTTCTAGTTTAAGTTCATGACCATATTTATCATCTTTCACTGTATAAGATCTTCTACAAGGATGAAAACACTCTCCCCTATTAGCTGATTTATTGAAAAGAAATTGACTAGTAAAGCATCTACCAGAAACAGAAACACACATTGCTCCGTGTATAAAAACCTCTATTTCTAGTCCTTTAATTTTACCTATCTCTTTTATTTGCTTTAAACTCAACTCTCTTGCTAATACAACTCTTTTAGCTCCAAGTTTCTTATAAAAGATAGCTGCTTCTTTGTTTGCAATTGATGCTTGGGTTGATATAAAAAAAGGTACTTTATATTTTTTACACAGAGAAATAACTGCAAGGTCCCAACATATAACAGCATCAACCTTCCCTTTTATTTTCTTAATAAGACTTTCAAGTTTTTTTATCTCAGAATCATAAACTATAGTGTTTAATGTTAGATATACTTTTGGTTTTCTTGGATAAGAATTACATGTTTTTTTTATCTTAACTAATTCAGATAATTTAAAATTATTTTTTCCATGCCTCATAGAAAAAGAATCTAATCCAAAATAAATTGCATCAGCGCCAGAATTACATGCTGCTCTTAATGAAGGAAAGCTACCAACTGGAGCCATTAATTCAATATCTTTTTTATTCATGTTTATTTTATATCATAAAAAATATTTAATAAAAAGAAAAAACCGAAACTAATCGGTTTTGTTGGAATCGCTGCAATTGCTGCAATTCTTGCATCTGCATGGTGCTTTCTGATGCTCTTCTACTGACTTCATTATCTCCAATGGATCGGCTCCATATGGCGAAAAAGCTGCAATTCGCTCATTGTGATAGCAAAGATACAAAAAATCTTCGTCTTCCTTAAGATGATAACCGCTTGGAAGAATAACTTTTTTCAGCATAACTGTCTCCTTTCTTTTTTAGTTTTTAAGATACTAATAATAGTATAACATAAAAAATATTTTAGTCAATATCATTCTTCATAGTTTCGAGCCTTTTCAAATAAATAATATATCCTCGACTCTTTTATATCTTCTTCGTTACTATTTTCAATTTCAATAAAACAATCAGCTGATTCTTTTGATAAAACCCAAACACATTTATTATCTAAAAACTCACAACTTGACCCCATAGACAAGCATTCAGAACCTAAAAGATATTCACAAGTAGAAATAACTTCTTCTTGGTCACTACAAAACTCCCCAGAACAACCAGATATATAACAACCGAATTCACATCCTTTTTTTATATTATAAATATTTTTTGCATTCCATAGCATATATCCAGCATAATCATCTCCTAGGGCGTCTTTTAAGCCATCTATTTGCCTTTGAATTGTTTTTTCGTCATATATTGCACCCAATGAAAAAGATTGAAGCCATGGGCGAAATTTTGATTCACAATCATGATTTTTAATTCTCAATAATCCCTGTTCAGATGAATTTCTTACAACTTCATAAGGATATTCAGCTGGATTGTTGTAACCCATAAAACCAGACGCATAATGAGATGGGTATATCATTGGAGATATATAGTCGAAATAAGGACAAGCATCTTCTATTACTTGACCTATACCTAAATCACCATAACTTACAGTTGTTAAACCAAAAAGGTCTGCAGAGATAATAGCTTCTGGTAATTCACTTCTAAGATATTCATAGAAACTTTTTATAGCTAGTCTTTTCTCTCCCTCTCTGTCCCAAAAAGGAAACTCCATATCAGAAAGAACTCCATCTGATGGAAACCTAATATAGTCTATATTGACCTCATCAAAACCATAACCTAATGCCTCTTTTATTATTTCAATATTATAATCCCAGGCATCAACAGATAAAGGGTCTATCCAATAAAGACCTAGGTTATCTTTCCATAAAGAATCAACACCGGTTAAACCAGAAGAAGTTTTTACTTTACTCTTAATAGCTATCTCTGGTTTATTAATTGCTAAAACTGGATCTTGAAAAATTGTAACTCTAGCTATTAAGTATATGTCTTTTTCTTTTAATCTTTCTATTAATCCTTCAATATCCCTAATCATAGGCTTCCATGATTCAAACTCTAAAACAGACTCTATCTCGCTTTTATAGGAAAGATGACCAGAGAAATCTTTAACGTCTATAATTACTGAATTGATACCTGTTTCTTCTATTAAACTGATCAAATAGTTAAGGTATTTGTCGTTTCCAGCAGACCACCCACTAAGATAGACTCCCGATATTATCTCTGGATTATTTACAATAGTTTCTTCTGGCTCAGGATCAATAAAAACAATATCTGTAAATTCTTCTTCTGTTTCTGTGGTATTATTTTTTTCAACGAAAAAAAATAGCGAAAAAACAATTACAAGAAAAACTAGTATAATTATTTTATATCTAGATAGCATTAAATTTATTTTTATTTTTTATTCAGAGAATCTAAAAGTTGAAACAATTTGATTAAATCTTTCTTCGTTTTCAATATCTAAGCCAATATCTG
>CAYVNL010000072.1:0-9446 GCA_964452925.1 uncultured Candidatus Saccharibacteria bacterium | reverse complement strand
ATATATTCTTTAAATGGTGGATTAAAAGAGGTTAAGGTTCCAGAAAAAGATCAATTGATTTTTTCTATTTCAGATAAAGACGTAATGACTCTTGCTCAGTGGGCAGTTACAATAGAAGATCACTATAAAATTCCTCAAGACATAGAATGGGCCAAAGATGGCAAAGATGGAAAACTTTATATAGTTCAATCAAGGCCAGAAACAATACATTCCGAAAAAAAAGAACAATATTACGAAGAATATAAACTTAAATCAAACAAAAATCCAATAGTTGAAGGAATTGCTGTTGGCGAGAAGATAGGATCAGGTAAGGCCAGGGTAATTCTTGATGTTTCCGAAATAGACAAGTTTAAAAAAGGAGAAGTTTTAGTAACTAAAATGACAGATCCTGATTGGGTTAGTATCATGAGAATGGCTTCTGCTATAGTTACAAATGAAGGTGGTAAGGTTTGTCATGCAGCTATCATAGGAAGAGAATTGGGGGTTCCTGTAATTGTTGGTTCTAATAATGGAACAGACAAAATAAAAACTGGTAACAAGATAACGGTTGATTGCACTCAGGGATCTAAGGGCAGGGTTTTTGATGGAATCATTGAATATGAAACCAAAAGATATAATTTAAAAAAGATTCCAAAAATAAAAACAAAGATAATGTTAAACATTGGAACTCCGGAATCAGCTTTTAAAAATTCTTTTCTACCTAACGATGGAGTTGGTCTTGCTAGGCAAGAGTTTATAGTAGCAGAAAAAGTAAAGATACATCCATTAATTGCACATCACTTCAATAGATTGGAAAAAGAATCAAAAAATTCAAAAGATTTAAAAAAAATAATAGACAAAGTAAAAGAAATAACAATAGAACATAAAGATAAAAAAGAATATTTTATAAAAGAACTAGCCGAAGGAATAGCTCAAATTGCAGCAGCTTTTTATCCTAAAGAAGTAATTGTTCGTCTTTCTGATTTTAAAACCAACGAATATAGAAATTTGATAGGTGGTGAACTTTTTGAAGGAGAAGAATCAAATCCAATGCTTGGTTTTAGAGGGGCCTGTCGTTATCTTAGCAAGGAATTTCAACCAGCATTTAAAATGGAATGTGATGCAATTAAAAGAGTTAGGGATGTATTTGGCCTTAATAACATTTCGTTAATGGTTCCTTTTTGCAGAACAGTCCAAGAAGGTAGGGGCGTATCAAAACTAATAAGAAATTTTGGAATAAATGAATTAGTTAAAATTTATGTTATGTGTGAAATTCCATCAAATATTATATTAGCAGAAAAGTTTTTAGATATTTTTGATGGAATGTCTATTGGTAGCAATGATTTAACCCAACTAATATTAGGTCTTGATAGAGACAATGGAAAGATTGCTTATATTGGAGATGAAAGAGATGAGTCAGTTAAAAAAGAGATAAAGAAAATAATAGATATTTGTAGAAAAAGAGATAAATATTGCGGTATTTGTGGTCAAGCCCCAAGTGATTTTCCAGAATTTGCAGAATTTTTAATAGATCAAGGAATAACAAGCATATCATTAAGTCCCGATACTGTTATAAAAACAATACTTAAAATTTCTAAAAATGTTTGATGTTATAACATTTGGGTCAGCTAGCTGGGATATATTTATAAGAGATAAGGATATAAATTTATCTAATAAAAATAAAATCAATATTGATCTTGGTTCAAAAATAGATGTTGATATGATGGAGTTTTTTAGTGGTGGTGGGGGAACTAATTCTGCAGTAACCTTTGCAAACCAAGGATTAAAAACTGCTTATTGCGGTATTGTTGGTAACGACCTAGCTGGTCAAGGAATTATAGATGAACTAATGACAAGAGGCGTAGACACATCTTTCGTCTCTCAGACAGATTTAAAAAAAACAAATCATTCATTTGTTTTAAGTATTCCTGACAAAGATAGAACGATATTTGTTTATAAAGGAGCATCAACTCTTTTTTCTTTTAAAAATATCATAGAGAAAAAAATAAGGTCAAAGTGGTTTTATATAGCTCCGTTATCTGGTAATTCTGCAAAATCAATAGATAAATTAATTAGTTATGCAAATAAAAATAATATAAAAATCGCTCTTAATCCTGGTAATTTTCAGTTATCACTTAAATCTATTCTAGTAAAAAACTTAAAAAAAATAGATGTTTTAATTTTAAATGAAGAAGAGGCATCGTTATTGTCTGGATCTATTAAAGAAGAAGAAAAAATAAAAAATATTAACACTTTTTTTACAGGTATAATTATTATTACAAAAGGTTCCAAGGGTGTTTCGGTTTTTTCTAAAAATAAGAAATATGATGCTAAAACTTTAAAGTCTAAAATAGTTGATAAAACTGGGGCTGGCGACTCTTTTGGTTCAGGGTTTATATCATCAATTATTTCTAATAAAAACATAGAAGAATCGATTGCCTTTGCTTCAGCTAACGCAACTTCGTGTATTCAAAAATGGGGAGCAAAAAATGGATTGATAAAAATAACGGATAATTATAAAAAAATAAAAGTTAATATATATGAATCTTAAAAGTTATCTAGTTAAAGCCAGGAAAGAAGGATGGGCGATGGGTCAATTTAATTTTTCTACACTAGATCAATTAAAGGCGATAATAGAGTCATCGGTTGAAACAAAAAGCCCAATTATAGTTGGGACATCACTTAACGAATCTTTATTTTTTGGATTAGAAGAAGCATCTTTACTAGTCTCTTTTTATAGAAAGAAATATAAATTACCAGTATTTTTAAACTTAGATCATGGTAGAGACGTTGATTTAGTTAAAAAAGCAATATCTGTTGGTTATGATATGGTTCATTTTGATGGATCTAAAACAGATATTAGAGATAATATAAAAAACACTAAAAAAGTTACAGAGTATGCTCATAAAAGAAAGGTTTTGGTTGAGGGAGAAGTAGGCTTTATTCCAGGAAAGTCTATTGATCATGAAAAAAAAGAAGTTTTACCTGAATCAGAAAAAATATCTATTGATGAAGTTTTATCTTTTGTAAAAGAAACATCCGTTGACCTCTTAGCACTACCCTTTGGTAATGTTCATGGTGTTTATTCAACTATGCCCAAACTAAATTTTAAGTTAATAGAAGAATCATCAGAAAAAACAAAAAAATTTCTTGTTCTTCATGGTGGCTCTGGAATATCGTCAAGCGAAATAAAAAAGACGATAAAAATGGGTATTGTTAAAATAAATATTAATACAGAAATAAGAATGGCGTGGAAAGAATCTCTTCAAAAATCAATAAAAAGCAATGAATCTGCTCCTTATTTTTTACTCTCTGATTCAAAAGAAAAAATCATAGAAAAAGTAAAAGAGAAAAATACTATATTTAATAGTTTAAATAAAAAAATATGAAATTTCTTGATTTTTTCTATTAAATTGCTAGTCTATTAACATACTATTAAAAATAAAAAATATGTTTAAAATAATACACGATAAAAAAATATGCATTGGTTGTGGAGCTTGCGTTTCATTATGCCCTAAATATTGGGAGATGTTAGGTGACAGTAAGGCCTTTTTGAAGGGTTCAGATTTAAACCCCGAAACTAATAATTATGAACTTGAGGTAGAAGAGATAGGGTGTCATCAAGAATCTGCAGATGCTTGTCCTGTCCAGTGCATAATTATTTCTAAAAAATAAATTATTAAAATAATAAGATGCAAGACGCATCATGAATTTATAGAATGAAAATACTATTTAAAGAAAGATTGATTTCAAAAAAAAGAGAAGATGGGCTAGTTCCTGGAATTCTTTATGGTCCCGGGATAGAAAACATTTCCTTAGAAGTAAATTTAAAAGAATTTAATGTTGTTTTTAAAGAAGCGGGAGAAAGTTCTTTAATTACACTAGAATCATCTAGTGATAGCAAGAAATATTTGGTCTTGATTAATGAAATTCAAAAAGATCCTATTACGGGAGAAGTTATACACATTGATTTTTACCAGCCAAACCTTACCAAGAAAGTAGAGGTTTCGGTTCCATTAGTTTTTATTGGAACTCCTCCTGCAGTAAAAGAATTAGGAGGAACTCTTGTTAAAAACTTTTCAGAAATTGAGATTAGAGCATTGCCTCAGAAATTAATTCATAGCATAGATGTAATGGTAGATGTTTTAAAAAACTTTGAAGACGTAATAATGGTTAAAGATTTAAAAATTTCAGAAGACATTGAAATTATCAAAGACCCAGAAGAGATAATAGCACTAGTTACTCCAGTAGAAGATGTCGAAGAAGAAATATCTAAGCCAATTGAAGAAAATATAGATTCGGTTGAAAAAATAGAAAAGAAAGAAAAAGAAAAAGAAGAAAAAGAAGAAGTAGAAGGATAATGAAAAAAATCCTAAAAATAATTATAGTTATATTAATGGTTTCTAGTTTAATGTTGACCGGACTTATTTCTGTTTTTGCACAATCAACACCTCAACAGGAAAGATATGATCTCGAGCAAAGATTAAAAGAATTAGAGGCCAAGATCGTTAATCAAGAGAGAGATGTTAGTGTAACTCAAGCCGAAAGAGATCGCCTTCGATACGAAGTAAGTGTTATAAAGACAAGAATAAATCAGCTTAACAATCAAGTTAGGCAATCTCAGGTAATGGTTCAGTCTTTAACTGGAGATATAAAGAAAACAGAGAACTCTATACAAGAAACTCTTACTAAAATAGAGGATCTGAAACAAAAACTATCCGTTACTTTGAGGTCTATATATGAAGAAGATAGGAAGTCAACAACAGAAATACTATTATCAGATAGGAGTTTAAATGATTTTTTTAGTAATTCTTTTAATATAGAAATACTTGCTAGAAAAAGTAGGGATTTTTTAGGTGATATTATTGTTCTTAAGGTTAATTTAGAAGAAGAGAAGAATTTACTAGATAGTAAAAAATCAGAAACAGAGCAGTTAGCAAAAATTCAACAACTTCAAGCAGAAGAAAGTAAAAGGATACAATTAGCTCAAGAAGCTCTTTTAAGAGAAACAGAAGCTAGAGAGGCAGAACAGAAAAAAGAAATAGATAGTCTTCAAAAAGAAGCTGCAGAGATTAGGTCAAGAATGCTTCAGCTAACAGGAACTCCGTCTGACGTTCAGATGCCTAGCCTTGGAGAGGCAATAGATATAGCTAGATGGGTTCAACGAAATACAGGAGTTCAACCAGCCTTTCTTATAGCCATTATACTTCAAGAATCAGCTCTTGGAAGAAATGTTGGTCAATGCTATATAACGGATGAAAAAAGTGGTAACACTAGAAGTCTTTCGGGGAGATTGTTTACTAGAGGAATACATCCAATTCGAGACCTGCCATTATTTTTTAAATTAACATCATCTTTGAGTAGAGACCCATACAAAACACCGGTTTCTTGTTGGGCTGATGTTGGCAGGGGACCTAACTTTGGTTGGGGAGGAGCTATGGGGCCAGCACAATTTATTCCATCAACATGGTTTTTATATAACGATAATGTATCAAAAATACTTGGATCAAGCGCTGACCCTTGGAAGATAAGAGATTCTTTTTTAGCATCAGGGCTTTTACTAAGAGATAATGGAGCTGCTTCAAGCGAACTAAATGCAGCTGCAAGATATTTTGGAACAGCAAACCTTGGTTATGAAAGCACAGTAATGAGAAGAAGATCTTGTCTTCAAATATTTATAGACCACGGAACCATGAGTAGCGAGTGTAGTAAATTAGTATTTATTCCTTAATTGAAATTAATATAAAGCTCATTATTGATGAGCTTTTTGTTCGCTTTCTTTTTTAACAGTTTCTATTACTGAATCTATATCACCATCCATTATCTTTTCAAGGTTGCTCCAGTTTTTTTGAATCCTATGATCAGTTAGTCTATCTTGAGGGAAATTATATGTTTTTATTTTTTCTGAACGATCACTAGTTGTTACTTGGTTTTTCCTTTCTTTTTTTGTTTTTTCTTCTTGTTTTCTTTCTATGTCTTCTAATATTCTTGCTTCAAGTATTGCCATTGCATTGTTTTTGTTTTGAGCTAAACTTCTTTCTGTTTGAGAAGTAACAACAGTATTGGTTGGTGTATATGTTATTCTTATGGCACTCATTCTTTTATTTACATACTGCCCTCCAGGCCCAGAAGCTTTATATGTATCAACCTTAAGATCTGCGGGCATTATTTTTATTTTTCCTCTTTTAGGTTTTAATAAAACTATAACTGATGCAGTTGAAGTATGTATTCTTCCAGATTTTTCAGTTTCGGGAACTCTTTGAACTCGATGAACACCAGCCTCATATTTCATATAAGAATAAACATCACCATTTTTTAATTCAAATACGATCTCTTTAAGACCTCCAATCTCTGTTCTATTAGAGTTTAATATTTTTAATTTCCACCCCTTATTTTCAGCATACCTAGAATACATCCTAAAAAGATTTTCTGAAAAAAGAGCTGCTTCATCTCCGCCTGCACCAGCCCTTATTTCAACAATAACTGATCCTTCTTTTCGTTCAATTTCTTCTTCATCAATGGTTTCGATTAGTTTCTTTAAATCTTTTTCAATTATTTCTTTTTTTTCATCTATTATTCTTATTTCCTCTTCTGCTAAACTTAACAATTCAGAGTCCTCTTCTTTAGAAAGTATGATTTTATTTTCAGACTTTTCTTTTATTAATTTTGATAATTCGTCTTCTTTTTCTATTATATTTTCTATCTTCTTTTTTCTTTTAGAGATTTTTTCAAATTTTTCCCAATCAGAAATAATATCAGGGTTACTGATTTCATTTATTATTTCTTGATACTCTTTTCTTAAAGGTTCTGTATTTAAATCCATAACCTTTATTTCTTCATAGATTCCTTTTTTTCTAGTCTCTTCTTGAATTTTTCAACTCTTCCCATTGTGTCTACTATTTTTTCTTTTCCTGTGTAAAAAGGATGACAAGAAGAACATATTTCAGTTTCAATTGAGCTTTTAGTTGAACCAACGGTAAAGCTATTACCACAAGAACATTTAACTTTTGCTTTTTCGTAATATTCTGGATGGATTTCTTTTTTCATCTTATTTAATTAAAATTAATAAATATCGTTACTGAATACTATCATTTTTTTATTAAAAATCAAGGTTATGCAAAATAGGGTTGATTTAATTTTAAAATAATGTTATCTTTATCAAGACAAATTAAGTTAAAAAAAATGGATTTAAAAGAAAATTTAAAAACAAAACAAAGTGAATCTGAGAAAATGGTTGAAGCTGGTCTTTGCTTTGGTCATAAAACCAACAGCAAGCATCCTAAAATGAAACCCTATATTTACGGCACAAGAAATGGTGTTAGTATTATAGACGTTAAAAAAACAGAAGAAAACCTAACAGAAGCTTTAAATTTTATAGAAAAAATTATTTCTGAAAATGGTTTATTAATGGTAGTTGGAACTAAAGTTCAATTAAAAGAGATAGTTAGGTTATTTGCAGAAGAAACTTCGATTCCTTATGTTGTTGAAAGATGGCTGGGAGGAACTTTTACAAATTTTGAAACAATAAAAAAAAGAGTTGACTATTTAAGAGATTTAGAAAAAAAACAAGAAGAAGGTGATTTAGAAAAATATACTAAAAAAGAAAGACTAGATATCAGTAGAGAAATAGATTCATTGAAAGTAAAGTTCGATGGTTTAAAACTTTTAAATAAAATTCCAGATGCTATCTTAATTCTTGATATGAAAAAGGAAGAAATAGCATTAAAAGAAGCAAGGGCAAAAAATATAAAAATAATCGCTATTGCAGACACAAACGTTAATCCGGAATTGTCCGATTATCCAATACCATCAAATGATGATTCAATATCTTCGGTTAGCTATATACTTGATAAAATAAAAAAAGTTATTTTAAGTAAAAAAGAAGATTGATATGAATAATACAGATAAAATCAAAAAACTTCGTGAGGAAACGGGAATATCTTTAATGCAATGTAAAAAGGCTTGTGATGAATCTTGTGGGGATATAGAGCTTGCGAAGGAAATTCTTAGAAAAAAAGGACAGGCAATGGCTGACAAAAAATCAGAAAGAGAAACAGGTGAGGGGATGATAATCTCTTATATTCATCAAAACAAGAAAATAGGAGTTCTTCTTGATATTCGATGCGAATCTGATTTTGTTACAAGGTCAGAAGATTTTCAAGAAATTTCAAAAGAAATCTGTCTTCAAATAGCCGCAATGAAACCCCTCTATGTAAACGAAGAAGAAATTCCTTTAGATATTATCGAAAAAGAAAAAGAAATATATCTCGAACAAACAAAAGATAGCGATAAACCAAAGGAGGTTATAGAAAAAATAATAGAAGGAAAAATTAAAAGCTATATCAAAGATAATTGTTTGGTTTCTCAGGAATGGATAAAAGATAGTTCAAAGACCATCAATGAGTTAATAAAAGAAAAGATTGCAAAAATAGGAGAAAACATAACGATAAGAAGATTTACAAGATACGAAATATAAAATGATAAGAGTTATTTTATTTGTATTTATATCCAGTCTTATATTTATCTTTGGAATGTTTATAGTAAAAAAAGACCTGCTATTTAAAATAGAAAAAAGTAATGTTGAGAAAAAAAGAAAAAATATTATTATATTACTAGTTAATGAAATAAAAAAAATAGATTTCATTCGTAATTTTTCTTGGAATAATTTTTTTCAAAAAATACTTTCAAAAATCAGAGTTTTTCTTTTAAAGATAGAGAAAAGAGTGGGTGACCTTCTTTTGTTTTTAAGAAGAAAATCAATTAACAAGAAAAACAAAAAAGATTAATTTTTGCCGACGTAGCTCAGTGGCAGAGCAACTGTTTTGTAAACAGTAGGTCGGGTGTTCAAATCACCCCGTCGGCTCATCTAATTCTGGGGTTGACAAAAAATAGTAATAAATATATCCTATTCATAGGATGCAAAAATATAATACTATAAGAAATGGATTGCACCGGTTAAAATTTAAAATTTAAGAATAAAAAAGGCTCTGATTTATCAGGAAATCCTTCCTGGTTTTTATTTACTCTCGTAAGCTTTGTGAAGGTTTAAGAGAGTAAAGAAAAGAACATTAAAAACAGAAGTCGGTTTTTTTGAATCGTTTCGAAAGGAGCTAATTTATTTTGAGAGTTTGATCCTAGCTCAGGATGAACGCTGGCGGCGTGGATAAGGCATGCAAGTCAAACGACCTAACTTCGGTTAGGTAGTGGCAAACGGGTTAGTAACACGTGGGTAATCAACCTCATTCACGGGCATAACCAGTCGAAAGGCTGGATAATTCCCGATAGTCCCGAGACTTCTTATGTGGTTTCGGGTAAAGATATACGCAAGTATGTCGGAATGAGATGAGCCTGCGGCCTATCAGCTAGTTGGTAAGGTAATGGCTTACCAAGGCAATGACGGGTAGGCGAGGTTGGAGCCTGATCGCCAACAAGGGCACTGAGACACGGGCCCTACTCCTACGGGAGGC
>CAYVNL010000071.1:0-3966 GCA_964452925.1 uncultured Candidatus Saccharibacteria bacterium | reverse complement strand
ATTTCAATTATATTTTTTTTAGAAATTTTTCTATTTATCCAAATTGGAACAACATCTCCTTGATGATTTATTTTAAAATTAGTTTCTGCTGAAAAATTTAAATCACTAGCCCAAATATCACTCTTTTCATCAAAGCCAACTGTTTTTATAGAATTTCTTTTATTTTTCTTTAATTTTTCTATAGACTTTAAATTACTATAATCAGTTATGATAAAGCCCCTACGTAAACATTTTGACATTAAGCTTCTACTTAACTTATCATCCAATACAACTAATATTGGAGACGAAGAATAATTAATTAAAAAATTAATTTCTTTATTTTCGATTTCTTTATAATAAAATATTTTTTTAGGAAAAAGATCTTTAAGGATTTTTTTTGAAATATCTAAAACATCTGATGTTAAATTATCTGAAAAAATTATAATCCTTGGGTTCTTTATGTAAAAGAATATTTTATCTATTATTTTCATATTATCTTTCTGGTGATATTTGATAGTAATTTATAATATATTTCGCTATTTCACCGAAAAGAGGTGTTGCAGAATATTCAGCTGTTCTTGTTTGAGGGTTATCTAGCTTAACTATTATAATAAATGAAGGGTCTAGTGCAGGAGCATAACCAATAAAACTTTGTATTGTTTTATCCGAATATCCCTGATTAGGTATACCAAGAGCAGACCATGAAATTTGAGCTGTTCCTGTTTTTCCAGCAACATAATATCCGGTAACTCTTGCTGTTTTTGCATAATCGCCATCTACTACAGATACCATCATTGATGTTATTTCAGAACTTGTTTGAGGAGATATAATTCTTTCCCCCAAAAAAACTTCTCTTTCAACTATATGAGGATCAATTAATCTTCCTCCATTAGCAAGAACAGAAAAAGCTCTAAAAAGTTGCATAACTGTAAATTCTACTCCCTGACCAAAAGAAGCATTTGCAAAATTAATTTCATAACCTTTTTTAAAGCTTATATTTTCAGAATAAACCTCACCTTGAAGGTCTATGCCGGTAGGACTAAAAAGTTTAAATTTTTCTAAATAATTTTGAAATAATTTATCACCTATCGATTTTTGAACAAAAACCATTGCGGTATTTATTGATTTTTCTAAAACATCTCTCATGTCAACCTCACCCCAAACCCTTCTATTATAATTTCTAATCGTCTTAGAACCTATTTGAGTTATACCCGTATCATAATATTTTGTATCAGCGGTTACTTTCTCTTCTTCAAGAGCTATTGCCATAGTTATTGGTTTAAATATTGACCCTGGTTCAAATATAGATTGGATTGCATTGTTTTTAAATATTCTATAATCTTTTTCTTTAAAATATTCGTTGGGATTAAAAGTGGGATAGTTCGCTAAAGCTATTATCTTTCCTGTGTGTGGATCTCCAACCAAAACAGTGCCAGCGTCTATGTTTAATTTTTCTGCAGTTTCTGCTAACCTCTTTTCAACTTCAAACTGTATATTATAGTCTATTGTTAGATCGATATTATCCCCAGAATTAAGATTACCAAAAGTTTTATTTACAAGGTAGCTACCACCAATAGATCTTTCGGCTTCTTGCAAGACATCTCTTCCTTCAAGAATATCATTATAATAATTTTCTATTCCATACTGACCTAATTTTTCTCCACCTAAAAAACCAATTACATGAGAAGCTAGTGTATTCTCCGGATAATATCGAAGAATATCTTGGCTGATATAAACTCCAGGTATTAGTGCTTTTTTTAGATTAACACTTTCCTCGTTAGATATTCGAGTTTTTAAAACCTCATAAGAGCTTGATGTTTTGTTTATCTTTTCTTTTATAATATCTATATCAACCTTTATTATCTCTGAAATTTTTAAAGAAATATCATCTAAATCTAGTTCTTTTGAGGCTATCTCACTAGGAGAAATATAAACATAATCCCAGCTTCTGTTTATCGCTAAAGGATAAAGATTACCGAGCCTATCTGTCGCAAAGATCTCTCCCCTGTTACCGCTTGTTTGTAAAAATCTTTTATGCTGGCCCTGAGCAAGGGCCATCCAATAATCTTTATTAATTATTTGAATATGAGCAAGACGAAGTATTATTGCAATAAAAAAAAATAAAAATAATACCAAAAGAAAAATGACCTTCCATTTTCTCATGTTATTTTACAGCAACTTGATTCTCTGAAACATCTATATATTTAATATTTGAAACTCTTTCAAATCCTAAGTTACCAATAACTTCCTCAACCCTATAAAGTGAGTTTAATTCAAGAAAACTATAATCATTGGCCCTGCTTTCGCTTATTATATGATTAATTTTGGAATTATGGCTATGTATTACATAGCTTTCTTTCGTCATTTCACAAACCTGAAAAACATAAAGACCTGTCATTAAAGTGAGCGATAAAAGGCTCCACCTTAAAAAACTAGTCTTTCTTTTTTTTAAAGAATTTTTTTTACTTATTTTTTTATTAAATATAATTATTTTCATTTTTTTTTATTGCTATTCTTAGTTTAGACGACCTTGATTTTATATTATTTTTTAGCTCTTCTTCGTCTGGTGTAATTGGTTTCTTTGTTAGTATTTTTAATTTTCCCTGAAGTTCGTTTTCTTTAAAAAAAACTTTAACCATCCTATCTTCTATTGAATGAAAAGATATAACCGCTATAATCCCTTCATCTTTTAAAACACTCAAAGCTCTTGGTAGTACCGTTTCAATGCTTTCTAGTTCTTTATTTACCGCTATCCTTAATGCTTGAAACGTCTTTGTTGCTGGATTAATTTTTTTATATTTTGGTATATTGTTTTGAATTATTGATGCTAGGTCTATGGATGTTTCTATTTTTCTTTTTTTTCTTCTAGAAATAATTAATTCTGTGATTCTTCTACTGAACCTTTCTTCTCCAAAACTGTTTAAAATAAATTCTATCTCTTCTGGTGGCCACGAATTAACTATATCTCTGGCTGTAACTTCTTGGTCTAGCGAATACCTCATGTCTAATGGTTCATCTTTATTAAAGGAAAACCCTCTTCCGCTTTCAAGTATATGCCAATTAGAAAAACCTAAATCAAATATTATTCCAGAGGCATCATAAAAGTTGTTTTTCTTAACAAGGTCTATTATTTCTGTATAATTTGACTCTTCTGTAAAAATCCTTTTATCTAGCCCTAAAGAAACGGCTTTTTTTTTAATTATCTTTATATTCCTACTGTCTTTATCTATTGCTAACACTCTTCCACTTGGACCCGTTTGTTTAATTAAAGAAAAAAGATGACCTCCTTCTCCAGCAGTGCAATCTATAAAATCATCATTACTTTTTAAATTAAGGTAACTTAATATTTCTTTTTTAAGGACCGGTATGTGCATCTTAAATACCTAATTCTTTTAATCTTTCCGCTATATTCTCTCCTTCTTTTTCTGTTGTGTTTTTATATTTTTCCCAAGAATCTTCATCCCAAACTTCTACCCTATTTAATACACCAACTAAAACAGCCTTCTTTTTTAAGGAGGCATATTTTTTAAGATAATCAGGGAGCAGTATTCTTCCCATACTATCAATTGTTACTTCCATTGCCCCACCAAGCATAAGTCTTGCAAAGCTTCTGGCATCAGATTGTGATAAAGGAAGTTTACTTATTTTTTCAGCTAAAGAATTCCATTCCTTGGTTGAGAAAATAAACAAACACTGATCTATTCCTCTGGTAATTACTGCCTTTTTTCCTAACAGACCACGAAACTTAACTGGAATACCCAGTCTTTTTTTATCGTCAAGAGAATATATGTATTCGCCTATAAACATAAAATTAGTTATCCCCAGAAAAAATGGCTTTTCCCACACTTTTCCACAACTAACCATTTCATAGTCACTATAACCCACAAAGGCACATTTAGTCAATAACCATAAAATTATAATATTTAGGTTAAATTTTAATAGTTTTCCACAGTAAAAAATAAAAATCTCATTTTTACATGAGATTTA
>CAYVNL010000070.1:0-4383 GCA_964452925.1 uncultured Candidatus Saccharibacteria bacterium | reverse complement strand
TGGTGGAGCAGGACAATCAACTGCTGGAAGCGGAGGAACAACAGCTGGAGTAGCTGATTTAACAACTGCTGTTTTAGGAGGTGAAGGGGGCGGTGGAGGAGCAGAGAGAAATGGTGATGGAGTAGGAGGTAATGGGGGTAATGGGGGTGGTTTTGTTTTAATAATAACAAAGGATTTAACTATTTCAGGAGATATTACAGTTTCTGGGAATAATGGAACGAATGGAACAGCTTCATCTGATGGTGCTGGTGGAGGTGGAGGAGGAGCAGGAGGCTCAGTATTAATAAAAGCTAATACAGCTACCCTCGGCACTAATTTAATTACTGCTACTGGTGGGACAGGTGGGAAGGGAGGAAGTCAAACTGCTGGTGTTGGTGGAAATGGTGGTGTTGGCAGAGTTGCAATCCATTACGGAACTTCTTATTCAGGCGACAGTACACCTTCAGCAGATTTTACTCAAGATAGTGATTTAGTGCTAAGCGCAGATGCTTCAGCCTTTTTAGCACAATTTATAGGAAAATAATGGGAAGATTACAAGAAATACTAACCAGCTTAAATCCTTTTAATACTTTTAAAGAATTAAAAGATAATTATATTGAAGAAGTTAATTATAACAAGCAATATCCTTTTTTTAATGAAAACAATACTCCAAAACAATGGATTGGAAAAGTTGTTCAGGATGTTAAAAAAAGAGGAATAGCAGAAGGAATACAGGATTTAACTTATCCAATAACCACAAATCCGTATTTAGAACCAATATTAGAACCTATTATATCTAATGCAAGGCTTTTAAATTATAAAGCTGGAAGACCGAGCAATTTAGTAAATTCTTTATTAGGACAACAAGATTGGCAAATGGCTAATAATGACAAAAAAGATATTATCAGTCCACTACCAGACAAGCCTTCTGGTAAGTTTTTAAACCCTCTTGTGGAAGATACACCAGAACAACCACAAACTCCCCTTAGAGTTAATTCTGTAAAGCCAGATAACTACAATCCCCTTGCTGGCTATACCTCAAAAAGACCTCCAAGTGATATTGAACAGTTAATACTTACAGCCTCACAGGAAAACAATAT
Organism: uncultured Candidatus Saccharibacteria bacterium; assembly: GCA_964452925.1. GTDB lineage: Bacteria > Patescibacteriota > Minisyncoccia > Minisyncoccales > CSSED10-335 > CAYVNL01. The sequence goes on along the minus strand of CAYVNL010000070.1, from coordinate 3,304 downwards.
AAATCCGGCTCTACTTGCTTCTGTATTGTTTCAGGAAAGCCAGTTTAATCCCCGTGCAGTTAATGAAGGAAGCGGAGATTATGGTATTGCACAAATATCAAGAAAATGGCATCCAGAGGTTACTGAGGAACAGGCATTTGACCCCACTTTTGCTATTCCTTTTGCAGCCAGACTTTTAGCAGAAGATACAAAACATTTTAACGATTTAAACAGGGGTGTGGCTGCTTACAATGTAGGCAGGGGTGGTGCTGGTGTTCAAGGCCCTCAACCATTTGGCGGTGGGCCAAAAGGACAATCTTACCTTGATAATATTGCAAGAAATTTAGACGAAGGATTGAGAAAAGAGCTTGGTTTGGTTACTACATACTAGTTAGGTTTACAATACTAGTTAGCAAGACCAAACTAGTTAGGTTTACAATACTAGTATCGTTTTCTTTACTAGTGGTATTTTTGGTAAAAACCACCTACATAAAACTACTTATTGACAGAGTGTTTTGGGTTGGTGTAAAGTAAGTTTAAAGGAGATGAATCTACAATGAAATATTTTGCTAAACTTTTAAGACTTAGAAATTCAATGAAATCACTCCAACAGATTAGTTGGACAATTTCTCAACTTGAAAAGAGATATAATCCTGATGATGTTGATGATGAATTAGCCAAAGAGCTTGTGGAGGCTTATTTAGAATATATTCCACAGCTTAAACGGCTTTTAGATGAATTGGAGGCTGAAAATGGTAAATCCCCAAGTTGAAAATGGCTTCATTAAAATTGCTACAGGAAATTCAGAAAATGATGTTTTAATGGCTTTAATAAAAGCTAGTTTAAGTGGAACAGAATATCAGTTGATACTAACTATTTTACGAAAAACTTGGGGTTTTCATAAAAAAAAAGACTGGATTAGTTTAACTCAGTTTGAAAAAATAACAGGCAAGTCTAGAACTATAATTTGGAAATCTATTAAAAAACTATATAACAAAAGGATTATAGTCAAAAAGAAAAACAAGGGAAAAAGGTCAATATATCAGTTTAATAAAAACTTCAATGAATGGAAAACACTAAGTAACAAAAGGACTATAGTCGAAAAGTTACCTAGACTAGGTAACAAAAGGACTACTAAACTAGGTAACAAAAGTTATATAGTTAACAGACAGCCTAAAGAAACTAATACAAAAGAAACTATACAAAAGAAAGAGAATTTTAATGAACAGCAAGAGGAACGGTATGAAGACCAAGAAACTCCTCAATGTATACCAAAGCCTTATCTAAAGCCCGAACTTAAAAAGATTGTTAGAGAAAGAGGAAAGCCTGGATGTAAGTTTTGTGAGAAAGGCGACTGTATACATTTGATACCTGATATTAGGGACTTTCCAGAGGGGATATTTTAATGATTATCAGACCTTTAAAGACTATTACAAGCAGGGTTGAGGCAAGTGCTGATGAACTGCAAAGGATTATTAAAACAGATTTTTCTAGTATAGACACCAAGTATTTAGGGATTGTTCCTAAAGAACTATGGGTAATTGGAGCTTATACAGGAACAGGTAAGACCTTTTTTGGCTTACAACTTGCTTTAAATATATTAAGACAAGGTAAAAAGGTTGCCTACTTCTCTTTGGAAATGGCTTCAGAGGCACTACTGGCAAGAATTTGGGGAAATATAGCTGGACTTTCAGCTATGAATTTGGAGTATGGCTTATTAAAAAAAGAAGAATATCAGGATAAACTTAAAGCTAAAGAAGAACTTGACTGTTATGAAGACAGTTTGTTTTTAATTGATAACAGTTATAACTTATACCAGATAAAACAGGCTTTAAGTGACTTAGATAGGGCAGGTAAAAAACCAGATGTAGTTTTTATAGATTTTATTCAAAACCTACAAGGTTCAAAAGATGAGTATTCTAAACTTACTGAAGCAACTGTAGAAATACAAAAGTTTGCTAAAGAAAAAGAATTAAGTTTTATGGTCTTATCTCAAATAGCAAATGCCTATGTTGATGGAGCTGAAAGCAGTAAAATTATTGGTTACAAAGGGTCTGGAGGAATTGCTACAGGAGCAGATTTTGGTTTATGGCTTACAAAAGAAGTTGATTACAATTCTGTTACTAAAACACAAAACCTTGAATTGTTATTTAGAAAAGTCAGGAGAGGGCCGCAGAACAAAATTTCATTAAAACTTACATTTCCCGGTGGAAGGATTGAGGAAAGAGCATGATATACGAATTTTATGAAAAATACCAAAAGAAAAGAAATATATTTTTACCTTTAAATGAGGTTTTAGAAAGAGCTAAAGGCAAAACAGATGTTTATTCTTCTATTTTTGGCTATAACGAAGAAAATATTGAAACTGGCGATATTTACGGGCCTCTGTATTTTGATTTAGATAGTGAAAATGATTTAAAAAAAGCACATGATGATACACAGACTTTTTTAAGTATTTTGGGTTTTTATGGAGTTACAGAACAAGACTATCAATTATCTTTTTCAGGTAATAAGGGTTTTCATTTAATTATTTATCCTCAAGTTTTAAATATAAAACCTGCTTGGAATTTAGATAAGTTTTATAAGCAGATTGCTTCTTGGTTTTTAATTGATATTCCATATAAAACTTTAGATATGAAGGTTTATGAACGCAGAAGGTTGTGGCGTATTGTTAATACTAAACATGGTAAAAGCGGTCTTTATAAAATACCAATTACGGGTAAAGAAAAATTAGAGCAAATTTTAAAACTTGCTAAAGTGCCACAGCCAATTATTAAAAAAACTCCAAAAGTAAATCAGGTTTTAAAAAGCTGGGTTAAAAGAGCTGAAAAGGATTTGGAAAGAAAAGACCAAAGAGAAGTTTTTGTTAATAGTGAAACTCAAGATATAAATCCTAGAATTATGGATTTAATCAATTTAGGCATATCTGAAGGCAATAGAAACCAAACTGCTTTTTATATAAACTGTTATTTGAAATCAAAAGGAATTGGACAGGGTGAAGCATTAGCCTATGTGGAAAAGTTTGCAAAAAATTGTACTCCCCAAATGTCAATGAAAGAAGTTATATCAACTAATAGGTCTGCTTATGAAAGGAGCATTTAATATGGCCACAATTTATTTAAAAAATAAAGTTAAAATTTATGTTAAAAAAAACGCTGAAAAATTAATTCAAGATATTGAAAATAGTTCTGATAATGTTTTTTTAATTGAGCTTATTACATATCCAGATGAACATAAAATTTATATTAACCCAAAGTTTATAGCTTATATTGTTTAGCAACATGGAGAAAAGAATGAAAAAACCAAAATTAACAGCTACAGATAA
>CAYVNL010000069.1:0-10636 GCA_964452925.1 uncultured Candidatus Saccharibacteria bacterium | reverse complement strand
ATTTTTTAGCTTTGTTTTGATAATTTTTTATTTTTAAATTTTAGTTTTTGATAAAATTATAAAATTATTTAAGAAATTAATATTTATTGTTGGATTTTTGATTATTGCTTTAAGCATAAGAATAATTATTTTAACTTCTTAATGATTCATAATAAAAACAACTTCAAAATAGATTTTGTAGGCATAGGGGCAATGAAGGCTGCTACTTCTTGGATATATGAGTGCTTACAAGAACATCCAGAAATTTGTTTGGCACCGAAAGATCAAAAGAGCATAGGTTTTTTCTTTAAAAATAATCCCCCAGATAGAGAGATAGAAGCCTATCGGTATTTTTTTAAAAAAGATAGACTGAGGGGCGATTTTCATGTTGGCTATTTAACGAATCCGATTGTTATAAATAGAATGATAGAGCACAATCCTAATATTAAGATAATTGTTTGTTTGCGTAATCCAGTAGACAGAGCCATCTCCCATTTTGGTTATATGCGTTTTGTTAAAGGTAATAAATTAAGTTTTAAGGAAGCAATAGAAGATAACAAAAATTTATTAAGACAGGGTCTTTATTATGAAAATCTTAAAAGATACTTTTCCATATTTCCCCGGAAGAATATTTTAGTATTAATTTATGATAATATTCAAAAGGATCCATTCGCTTTTATAAAAAAGATATATGCTTTTTTAGGAGTTGATGAAAGATTTGTTGCTCCTTCTGTAACAAATCGGATAAATTCAACTAATTTTAAACTTACTAAACTCGGTAGATTTTTGCACAATCAATTAATTTCACGTTTGATAAAGACAAAATGGGGTTATTCATTAAAAAAGAATAGTATGTTTAAAAGACTGTATTGTTTTTCTGTTAATATTTACATGAGTGGTAGAAATGTTAATGTTATAGGTGATGATGAACACATCCGTTATAGATTGAGAGATTATTATACTAAAGACATAGAAAAGACTGAAAAATTAATAAAAAAGGATTTAAGTTTTTGGAAATAAATTTTTAATATTAATTATTATGATAAAGAAAAAAGTATGATAAAGAAAAAAGCTTTAATAACTGGAATTACAGGTCAAGATGGGTCTTATTTGGCTCAATTATTATTAAAAAATGGTTATGAAGTTCATGGAATGAAGCGCCGTTCTTCTTCATTTAATACAAAGAGAATTGATTATTTATATCAAGGCCCACAAGAAAGAGATAAAAAATTTATTCTTCATTATGGTAACATGACTGATAGTACTAGGTTAATTCAGATAGTACAGCAAGTACAACCAGATGAGATTTATAATTTGGCTGCTATGTCACATGTGAAGGTAAGTTTTGAGATGCCAGAATATACAGGTGATACTGATGGATTAGGGACTCTAAGATTGCTGGAGGCTATTAGGATACTTGATTTAAAAAAGAAAACAAAATTTTACCAGGCTTCGACAAGTGAATTATTCTCAGGACGACAAAACGATGGATTACAAAACGAAAATACAGCATTTTTTCCACGTAGTCCTTACGCGGTGGCTAAACTTTATGCATATTATATAACAGTAGTATATCGTGAGGCATACAATATTTTTGCATGTAATGGTATTTTATTTAATCACGAATCTCCCAGAAGAGGAGAGACTTTTGTCACAAGAAAGATTACGCGAGGAGCGGTTCGTATAAGTTTAGGATTGCAAGAGAAGCTATATTTAGGCAATTTAAATTCTAAGAGAGATTGGGGACACAGCAAAGATTCGGTTGAAGCAATTTGGCTAATGCTCCAACAACAAGAGCCCGATGATTATGTTATAGCGACAGGTGAGCAGCATTCTGTTAGAGAGTTTTGTGCTTTAGCATTTAAAGAATTAGGCATTACATTAGAATGGGAGGGTAGTGGGTTAGATGAGAGAGGTATAAATGTTAAAACAGGAAAAGTCATAGTTGAGGTTGATCCAAGATATTTTAGGCCTACAGAGGTAGATTCTTTAATTGGTGATTCAAAAAAGGCCAAGGAGAAACTTGGATGGTATCCCAGGACGACATTCCCAGAATTAGTTAATGAAATGATTAAATCAGACCTAGAGGAAGAAAAAAAGGAACTTTATCTAAAAAACAAAGGATTTTAAGGAAAAAAAATATTTTATTAATTATTATGTTTAGCCTGAGAGATAAGAAAATTTTAATCACTGGAGCGAATGGTTTTTTGGGCCAACATTTGGTGAGAAACCTACTAGAGAAAAGAGGTTTATCCTCGGAAAATTTATTTTTGCCTAAATTTCAAGAGTTAGATTTGAGAAAGTTTGAAAATTGTTATAAGGCCGTTAAAGGCCAGCAGATTGTTATCCATTTAGCGGCTCGTGTAGGAGGAATTGGCTTAAACCAAAAGATACCAGGAGAGATGTTCTATGATAATGCGATAATGGGTATTCAACTTATGGAAGCGGCTAGAAAAGAGGGCGTTGAAAAATTTGTGACTCTCGGGACCATATGCTGTTATCCAAAAATTACCCCTACTCCTTTTAAAGAAAAAGATTTGTGGACTGGTTACCCAGAAGAAACAAATGCTCCTTATGGTTTGGCGAAAAAAATGCTTTTGGTTCAAGGACAGGCTTATCGTCATCAGTATAATTTCAATTCGATTTTTTTAATGCCTGTTAATATGTATGGCCCAGGAGACAATTTTAATCCAGATAGCTCACATGTTATTCCTGCTTTGATTAGAAAAATTTATGAGGCTCAGAAGAATAAACAAGACTATATTGAAGTATGGGGGTCAGGGAAAGCGACCAGAGAATTTTTATATGTAGAAGATGGCGCAGAGGGTATATTATTAGCCACAGAAAAATATGATGGAGTAGATCCAGTAAACTTGGGCTCAGGGTCAGAGATTTCTATTAGATATTTAGTTAATTTAATATGTAATATAATGAATTTTCGTGGGGAAATACGTTGGAATAAAAATAAGCCAGATGGTCAGCCAAGACGCTCATTGGATATTGCTCTAGCAAAAAATAGTTTTGGATTCATTGCCAAAACAGATTTATATGAAGGTCTTAAAAAAACGATCGAAGATTATAAAAATAGTATAGAGATTAAAAATAAATTTGGATAAGAAAGCAATAAAAAATAATATAAAGTATCTTTTTTTAGATATCGATGGTACTTTAATTCATGATAGCGCATGTAAAAAGTGCTACAAGATAGAGAAGGAAAGTTATTTTTTACATAAAGTAACCAGACAACTATTGTATGATATAGAAAAGTTTATCCCAATCGTCTTAATTTCTGGAAGGAGAAAGTTCAGCTATCGGAGAATAAAATTTCTTTTGCCAGAGCATACTGCTATTCTAGAGCATGGCGGATTAATTTGTGATAATAAAATTTCTTTAAAATGGAAAAAAAATATAGGTCTGAATTTTTATAAGAATAATGGAATTTTATGGAAGTTTGCTGAGAGACTTAGTGATGAAGGTTTTTATATTGATAGAGTCGGTCGAGAAATTTCTTTTAGGGTTTGGCAGAATAATTCTAAAAAAATCATATCCCCGAGCGTTTTAAAAAAGATTCAATTAGAAATGCCAGAAAGAGTTAAGGCTGTTAAAAATAAAAAAATGTTTGATATATTACCCGTTAATTCTGGTAAGCTAGAGGCAGCAATTTTTTATGCAAGAATTAATAAATTTGATTTAAAGAATGCGATTTTTATAGGAGATGGTGAGGAAGATGCCCCATTATTGTCTATAATGGGCAATGCAGCAAGCTTTACTAATGCCTCAAGTTCAGCCATATCAGCTGTTATTAGCAAGAAAGAGGAAGGATTTATTCTTCCTCCTGGTCATGTTGGCATTATAAAGGGTCTTAAAATTATTAAGTCAGTATTAAATTAAATGAGAGTAATTTTAATAGTATTAGATGGAGTTGGTTCTGGGTCTTTGCCCGACGCTAAATTTTATAATAGAAACACTAATGCTAATACTTTGTTGCATGTAGTGGATAATAGGTTACATGAGTTGCCGTTTTTGTCTAGGTTCGGCTTCTCTTACCTTACGGGAAATAATCAAGATTTGAGCTCAGGGGTCGCTGTGGGTAGAATTCGACCCATAACCAAAGACAATGACAGTGCCCCTATTCATTGGGAAATGATGGGGATCATAAGAGAAGGTCGGCTTCCTCTTTATCCACAAGGAATACCTTCTAATATTTTAGAAGAGATAAAAAGATTAAGCGGCTATGATTTTATTGGCAACGTTATGGTTGAAAAAGGTTCTATATTAACAGAGTTAAGAAATGAGCACATGAAGACAGAAAAGCCGATTATTTATACAACTACAGATAGTGTAATCCAAATAGCTGCCACAATAAAACATGTTCCGTTGTCAGAACTTTATAGGATTTGTAGAATTGTTAGAAATCTAGTTCCTGAGGTCGGCAGAGTAATTGCGAAACCTTTCAAAATTAACGAACTTGGCGAATACGAGAGAGATAATAAGAATAGGAAGGACTATATTTTAGAGCTACCTACAAATGATTTTTTACTTCCAAAGCTACAAGATGCAGGAATTCCAATTTTAGCAATTGGAAAAATTGCTGATTTTTTTCAGAATAAAGCAATTTCAAAATCTATAAGTACAGGGTCTAATAGAGAAGGCATTAAGGCCATAGTTCAAAATTTAAGAAACATGAAAAAGGGATTAATTTTTGCAAATTTAGTGGATTTTGATATGAAGGGTCATAGCAATGACAAAGAAGGAATGTTTTCTCTATTAAAAGAATTTGACAACGAAATGCCTTCTATTCTAGAAGAAATGCTAGACGATGATTTACTGATTATTACTTCTGATCATGGTTGTGATCCTACTCAAGATACTAAGACACATACCAGGGAATATGGTATTTTAATTTATCATAAAATTGCCATGAATAAGTTTATAGAGTTAGGATCTGACTGGAATTTTACCGATATTTCTACCACCATATCAGATTATTTCCATTTGAATTTTAAACCAGGGAAAATTTTTAATAAGTTTTAATTTGGATAGTATGAAGATTATTATATTGGCTGCAGGTACAAATAAATATATTGATTTTCCAAAGCCCAAGTGCCTTTTGCCATATAGAGGAGGAACTATTTTAAGTTATCAAATTAATTTATTAAATTCTCTTGGTATAAAAAATAAAGATATTATTTTAGTGATAGGGGGTCAGGGAAAAGAATGGAATGATGATAACCGAAAAGAAATAATGAAACTGCACGATAATATTATAGTAAACCAATTTAACACTCAGAGTAGAAATAGCTTAAGTTTATTAATGGCGATAAAAGATATTGAAGATAACCTAATTGTTTTAGATGGAGATGTGGTTTTGGATTCAAATATAATAAAACAACTTTTAGAAACTGAAAATAAAAACATTATAGTTAGCCGTATAGTTTATAGTATCTCTGAAAAGGGGGGTAAAGTTGAAGTAGCAGATAATGAAATTCGGGGAGTCGGAGAATTTCTAAGACCCAAATCTTATCCTTGGTATATCCATAGTGGACTTATCAGGATAAATAGAGATACTATTTTAGATTTAAAAAGAGTTTTAAGTAAAAATCCGGGTAGAGATATTCTTGATAATATAAATATTTTACTTGATAAACATAAATTTTTAAATTTAGATTATTCTAATAAAAATAGAATGATAGACAAAGTAAATCTTAAGGGTGGATCTTATGCAACATTAGAAAAATTTATTGTAGTGCGTAAAGAAGCACGAGGAAAGGGTGTACAGAAAATTAAAAACGAAATTGAATGGCTTAATAGATTACCCAAGGGGATTAGAAACAAGTTTACTCAGGTAAGACATTATGGAATTGATAAAGATTATGCTTGGTTTGAAATGAATTATCATCAGTTGCCTTGCCTTCGAGAGCTAATTTTAGAAAATAAAATACAATCTCAAGATACTATTAAAGTACTTGAGACCGTTTTGGATTTTATGTTTAAGGAAGTATACACTCGTGGAATAATCAAAAATAAAGGTGGTTGGATATGGGATAAGCACATAGTCAGGGTTAACTCAAGGTTAATTGAGACAAGTCGAGAAGCTCCTATCTTTGATAAAATTACTAAAGCAGAAAAAATTATTTTTAATGGGATAATTTATGATAATATTCCCTTTCTAATTAAGGAACTTTGTGAGAGACCTTCTTTTTTAAAAAAGATGGAACCTAAATATTTAAGGATGGTGCACGGAGATTTGCATTTTCAAAATATACTTATTGATATTGATAATATTAATAATTTTATTCTTACGGACCCAAGAGGAGAACTCTTCGGAAGCGATTTATATTATGATATGGGAAAATTATGGCATTCTTTCGAAGGATTATATGATTTTATCCATACGGGGCGGTTTAGTCTAAAAGTTGAATTTGAGAATAAATTTCTACGAGCAAATTTGGAATATAATTCTCTAGAAATTAAAGCAGAGTATGAAAAAGTGAGAAAAGTAATTTCTAAAAATATTTTGAAGTATAAAATGATTAATAAAGATGTTAATTGGAACTTAAAGATCCTTTTTTCTGAAGCAATGCATTTTAGTAGTTTAATGCCCTTTCATCTAGCTCGAGATAACAAAGAGATTAAAGCGATTGCGATGTATCTTACTGGAGTGAAATTGCTTAATGATTTATTTATTAAGTTTAATATCAAGAATATTTCAAAAGAAAAAAGGTTAGCGAATATTAATTCGAATAGAGATTATATGGAGCTTTTAAAACAAAACAAAATTTAATTATGAAATATTTGATTTTGGCTGCCGGCATAGGCAAGAGGCTTCAGCCCCTAACAAACCAAATACCAAAATGTTTGTTAGAAATTAACGGTAGGGCAGTGATTGAATATATTTTATCGGCTATAGATCCCAACAACAAAATAAAAAAATTTATAGTCGTTGGAACTGATGGAAATTGTTGGAATAAAAATGTTATCAAAAAATTAAAATTTTATCCTCTATGTCTAATATATAATAACAAGAACATTGAATTGGATAATGCTTATTCCCTATATCTCGGACTTAAGGTAATAGGAGAAGGTCCTGTTGTTGTGATAGATGGCGATATTATCTTTACGCATCAAATTTTTCAAAAATTAATAAATTCTAAATACGAAAATGCTATATTAAGTAGACCTATTAGCGGAATAGATGAGAAAGGTGGCAGAGTTTTTATAGAGAATGATAATCGAGTGATAAAAATAAGCGAGCAACTTTACAGCGACAATGCTTATATCTATGCAGGAATTTTTAAAATTGGTAGTAATTTAAATAATTACCTGCAAGGAAGTTTGGATAGATATAAAAAAGTAATTGAGTCTATTAATGAAGCTAGTAAAACGTTTAATATTTTTAATATTAGTTTTGAGAAATTAAATTTATGGATTAATATTAACGATATTGATAATTTAATAAAGGCAAAGCTTTTTTATGAAAAAAAATAAAAAAATATTGATTCTTGGTTCTTCTGGAATGATAGGAAAAGATTTATATAATCTTTTTCAGTCAGATTTTTTTGTTTCAGGAACTTATTTAAAAGATGAGCATGTTTCTTCCGGAAAATATAAATTAAATATGCTAGATATATTAGCAGCAGATAATCTTATTGAAGAAATCCATCCAGATTTGATTATTAATGCAATTGGGATTCCTTCTCCAGAAATTTGTGAAGAAGACAAGAAGAAAGCCTATCTTACTAATTATCGGGTTGCACAGAACCTTTCTTATATTTGTAAAGAGAAAAAAATATCATTTATTTATTTTTCTACAGACTATATTTTTTCTGGTAGTAAAAAAGGATATACAGAAAAAGATATCCCTAACCCGATTAATTATTACGGTTTAACCAAACTACTAGGAGAGGTCGCTTCAGAAAAAGGATTAATTCTTAGACTACCTAAAATTATCTTTCTTCAAAAAAATATAGATCCTTTTTTTCAGAATTTTACCAAAGGGAAGATTTTTTCTTTAGATAATACTAGGCCTAGAAGATTTCTTTGGACTTATGATTTATATAAAGCCATTAAAATTTTTGATGAACTCAATATTACTAAAGGAGTTTATAATGTTTGTGGCGATGATATTTTTACAAAATACAAATTAGCAAATTTATATTTAGAAGCTAGTGGAATAAAATTGGAAGTAAAGCCATCTCAAAAAAGAGATTTAGTTTTACGTCCCGATAGCTCGGTGCTAAATAATAACAAGATAAAGAAATTAGGAATGAAGTTTACTCCCATCGCAGATATTTTTAGGAGCAAATTATTTAATTCATGAATAAGGAAAACTGTATTAATAATATAGAGCAAAAACAAGAGATGCTATTAAAGAAGGTATTGCAAGATATTAGATCAATTTTTGTTAAAAATAACTTATTGTTTTGGTTGGATTGTGGGTTATTGCTTGGTGCCATTAGGGACCAAAAATTTATACCATGGGATTGTGATATAGACATAGGAATGTGGGAAACGGATATTGTAAAAATAATGAACTCTTGTCGGGAACTCCAAAAAAAAGGTTTTGTTTTAAACATAGGAAGAGCAGGCATCGGCCTTACTAGGAAGGGTATCTCTATTCCCGTTAGTATTCTATTATATCGATTAGACAAAGATAATGCCATTAAAGAGTGGGGTAATTATAAGGTCCCCCTTTTTTTAAGGCGCTTTGTAGATGTATTTTTTTGGTTTTTTTTAACGCCACAATATAAAGATGTTAATACTAAAAGAATAAAAGGCACAAAAAATCTAATTAGATTGTATTTAGCCAAAGCAGGAGGAAAGCTACCTTCATTTTTTAAAAAAATAGCTACTAGGTTTGAATAAAAATTAAGAAAAAAATATTTGTCTATAATTCCTAAAGATTATTTTGTAAAATTATCGACTATAAAATTTTATGGCATGGAATTTAACGTTCCATCAGATGTAGAGAATTATCTATGTTATCGTTATGGAAAGGATTGGAGAATACCCGATAAAAATTGGGTTGGAGAAAAAGACGATGGTACAATTTTTTCTGTAGATAATCTATAAATTTATGAATAAGCCCCTGACGAAAAAAGAAAATAGTCTATTAGAGCTTTTGAATTCTACTAAAGAAATATTAGACAGTCATTATGTTGAATTTTGGCTTGAAGGAGGAACACTATTAGGTGCTGCGAGAAATGGTCGTTTTATCCCTTGGGACAGAGATATTGACTTAGGAATGTGGGCAAAAAAAATTTCTCAAAAAAAAAGAAGTTTGATAGCCAAAAATTTTATAGAAAGAGGATTCAGGGTCATTATATATAAAAATTGGATGCATATAAGTAAGGATTTTAGTTGTTGGTTAGATTTTGATTTTTATCAATTTAAAAACGACTATGCAGTATACCCTGCTTTTTATGCGAATAATTTTATAAGTAGATTTTTGTTTAGATTTGGGTCTATATTACTATGTCCTTTCTACTATTCCGAAGAAATATATCAAAAGTCGAAGATTAAACGTTTAACTCTTTTAATTTTATATCGTATTGCTAGAATCGTTCCTGAATTTTTGAGAAGTAAGATTGCCTATTTTTTATTAGAAGCATACAGATCCATTGGCTCTAAATATGTTCCGAGAATAGCACCAAGTAAATATTTTGAGAATTTATCTACTATAAAATTTTATAATCTAGAATTTAATGTACCTCATATGTATAAAGATTATTTAACCTATAAATACGGAGAAGATTGGATGACACCCAAGAAGGAGTGGATAGCAGAAAGAGATGATGGCATGGTAAAGAGATTTTTAGATAAACCGATTTTTTAATTTAGTATTTAACCTATTTTAATGATCAGTAATTCAAATTATATTTCTACCAAACCATTGGTTAGTATAATAACTGTTTGTTTTAATGCTGGAGAGACACTAGAAAGGGCAATTTCCTCTGTTTTAAGTCAAAGTTACAATAATATAGAATATATTATTGTTGATGGTGGTTCTTCAGATAATAGTGTAAATATAATTAATAGATACAAGGATCAATTAAGTTATTGGGTAAGCGAAGAAGACAGTGGGATAGCTGAAGCTTTTAATAAAGGAATCAGAATGGCAAGTGGTAAACTGATAGGCATTTTAAACAGCGATGATTGGTATGATCCAGATGCTATTAAAATAGTGGTTGATTTTTATAGAAGAACAAGAGCCGATTTTTTTATAGGATGTTTAAGATTTTGTCAAAATAAAAATAAAAGTTTTCAGATTTGTCCTGATCCTAACTATAGAAGAAAGATAAATTATAGGATGCCCGCGATTAATCATCCTGCATCATTTTTTACAAAGACACTGTATCAAGAGTTAGGATTATATGACGTTTCATTACAATATGCAATGGACTATGATTTTTTTTTAAGAAGTATTCAACACAAAAAAGTTAGTTGTTTAATTCAAGACAAAGTTTTAACTAACATGGGAGCAGGAGGAAAATCTGATGTCGATGCTATTAAGGCATATAGAGAAGTTTTAGAAATTGCACCCTGTAAAACAAGGGCTAGGTTGTGGTTTTTGTTCTCTGTTTTTAAAGTTTATATAAGAAAGATTTTTAATTTTTTTCCTTTTGGTAATAATATTATTCATTTTTTAAGAAATTTA
>CAYVNL010000068.1:0-6193 GCA_964452925.1 uncultured Candidatus Saccharibacteria bacterium | reverse complement strand
TTTCTGTTTGAATATTATATGATGCCTTGCCAGAGTTTCCTACAACAACAAATTTATTATTACCATATGTTGCTGAATGGGCGTCAGAAGAGTCAAATTTAATACCTGTGTCATCTCCTGCTGGAAGACTCGTCCATGTTATACCATCATAAGAATATGAGGCTTTACCAGTAAAACCTACAGCCACAAACTTACCATTACCATATGCAATTGATTGAACTCGAGTATCAGTCCCAAACTTAATACCCGTGTCATCTCCTGCTGGAAGACTCGTCCATTCCGCCATACTATCTGTCTCAAAATTAGCTGTAACAGTCTTATCACTATCCATGGTTATACTACAATCATTTGGATCTGTTCCAGTACAAGCACCAGTCCATTCAGTGAACAAAGATCCTGTTGCTGGTGTTGCTGTAATTGATACAGTCTCACCATAATCATATGAATTAGTACCAACAAGATCAGGTGTTATTGACCCACTTCCACTTCCATCTATATACACCTCTAAGTCACGTTGCTCTATTTCAAAGTTAGCAGTAACAGTCTTATCACCGTCCATGGTTATACTACAATCATTTGGATCTGTTCCATTGTAATCACCTGTCCAATTATTGAAAACATAATTAGTTGCTGGTGTTGCTGTAATTGATACAGTCTCACCATAGTCGTGGGTATAAACACCTACTGAAGGCGAGGTTGTTCCTTCACCAATTTTTTCTATAGTTAGAGTTGCTTCAACTATTTCAGAAAAATTAGCAACAACTGTTTTGTCTGAATCCATTGTTACGATACAATCATCCGCACCAGAACAATCACCTGTCCATTCTGAAAAAACATAACCAGAACTAGCTGATTGATTTACTAAAACTTTCTGTTTGTTTGAATAATATTTTTCTCCAAAAGGATTGGTCGTACCATTGCCAATAATCTCTACTGTTAACTTCCACTCTTCTATACCTGACTCACAAAGACCCGTATCAGCACAAGTTCCCTCTATTAAAGAATTAAAAGAATCTGTGCAAAAATATTTATTATCAAGATAAATATCAAAACAAGAGCTTTCGTCTGTTTCAAAATGATCGTTTATTATCTCTGGATATTCTTGAGAAATTTCTGCTATGGCTCTTTCATATTCACCGCCAGCTAATATTCTGGCAATCTCAATTTCTGACCTAATCTGATCCATTGTTGCGCTTGCTCTAGTTTTTTCAGCCGTCTCTTTAGTGCTTTTAATAGAAAGAAAAGCTAAGACAGATAACATAACTATAACCGATATTACTATTAAGATCTCTATAACGGTTAATCCTTTCTTCTTTTTTTTATTTATCATATTTAAATTTATTATTTTAATATTATTTTTAAAAAATATGGCAAAAATATTAATATTCCTACAAAAAATGATCCTATGCTAGCAATTAAAACTGCTGCTGCCGAAATATCTTTTATCTCTTTAACTTTTTCATTATAGTTTGGGTTTACGATATCTAAAGTTCTTTCAACCTGTGAGTTTAATAATTCTAATCCTAAAACTATAGATATTGAAATTATAATTATTGCTATTTCGGTTATTGATATTTTAAAAAAGAACGACAAAGATAAAATAATTACAGCTATAGAGCAAAGTGTTTTGAAAGTATTTTCTTTTAAAGCATAACGAATTCCACTGAAGGCATTTTTAAAACTTTTAATTGTTTTCATTTTTTCTAAATTTAGGTGTTGGCCAGAAACCCATATACTTCTTAAACATAAGCCTAGTCTGAGCTTCTAGTGCCGGAAATGAGCTAAAGAATATCATTGTAAATGGTATAATTATCCATTGAGCTATCATTACAAAAAATTTAAATTTTCCATAATAAGCTGGTTTTGGGGGAAGTAAAAGAATACTGAAATAGATTGAGCCTATTAAACCAATCATAGCAAAAGTTAGGATTCTACTCAATACTATTGGTAGGCTATACGAGATAACTGTTTCTCTAAAGTCTCCCCTGCCTAAAACTATTGGAAGCCAACCTAATACATATATCAATATTGGTGCTGTGGCCCAAGATATTTGACCTTCTATAACCTCAAAGCCTAAGGCAAACTTTTTTTTAAAAGAAATCTTTTTATTTTTCAAAAAACCAAAAAGAAAGTAAGGAATGTTTTCAACACCGTAAGCCCATCGCCTGTTCTGTTTATAAACATTTATTGTTGTTTTTAAAAAAGATGGCGCTACGTTAGCATCCATGGATACGGGGTAATGTATTGGAACTGTCCTATAGTTACCATCAAATCTTAATATAGCCTGCCAGAAAACCCTAGAATCTTCAGAGACAACATTGGTTTGTTTAAATCCTATATCAACTAAAGCTTTAAAACTCATTGAGTGAGAAGAGAAGGTTATAAGCTTTTCTGGTCTTTCCTGGTTAATAGTATGCCAAAAAGTAGAAGAAAAAGAAAAAACCCTAGACAACGGAGGTGCTTCCCAGATGTTATTAATATATAATGGTATCGGCTGAAAGCTGGTTCTGGTTGGATTTTCTGATGTTAGATAATAATGAGTAAGACAACTAAAATATTTAGGATAAATTACGGTATCTGAATCAAGTGATGTTAATATTATATTTTCGTAAGGAATTTTAAGCTGATCTATTATCTCTTTTTTAGCAACCTTAGTCCCCCATGCCTCATTTGAACTTTTACCAGCTATCTCTCCTGGTATATCTTTAGGATGAATTGTTAGTATTATTTCCAGAAAAATACCTTTAAATTCATTTTTAAGTTTAAGTATTTCTTTAATTGTTTCTTCTCCTGATCTTTCTTCAACCGCTAAAACAACTACAACTCTATCTAAAGGATAATCGTTTTCAGATATAGACTTTAATGTATTTCTTAATATATAAACTGATTCTTTATATATAGGAACAACAACTAAATGATATATCTCTTTCCAGTTGGAAACAGGTAATGAATATTTTTCAAGAAGATTTAATTTTAAAATCCAGTCTTCTTTCTCATTAATTTTCATTTTTGAATAACCTCTTTTCAGGTGAATTGAAAAATATACAGATCTAAGAACCCAATAAATAACAAAGACTATAATAAAAGAAGCTGTCCAAACTGGAAAGAAACGGGACAGAATTATAGCAGACAATATAATGGTCCAAGAAATCATTCCTGGAATAGTTTCCAGAAAACGATAAATTCTTCTATCTTTTTTGTCTTCTATATCGGAGTATTTAGAGAAATTAAGGTAATAATAAGGGTCTTTCATCTTTTTGGTATTCTATATTAATTAATTGTTTTTTTCTAGTCTCTCTGATTAATAATAATACAGCTAAAATATATATAAATAAAAAGGTTAAACTAATATCGCTAACATCTAAATAAGACCATCGGAATCTAGAAGCTATATCGGTAACTTTTACGATATAGGTAACAAGGAGCCACAAAGGAAAAAATATTATCTGGGCTAAGCTAGTTGATATAAATGAAACTAATACAAACATAGCAGCAAGCATCATAACTAAATAAACAATTGGTAAGACCAAGATATTAGTTATTGGAAAAACCAAAGAAATTTGATTAAAGCTATTTATTAGTAATGGTAGTGTTAGGATATAAGCAGCAAAACTCATAGAAACAAAGCCTCTGATTTTAATTGGCATAAAATTAAAAATACTATGAAAAAAAGGCGACAGCTCAATTATTCCTATTGTTGCTAGAAAAGATAATTGAAAACCAATATCATCTCTTAATAGTAATGGGTTAAATAAAAGCATAACTGCTGCTGTAAAAAAAATTAAACGAAAAGAATTGTTTATTCTTCCAAAAATTTTAGAAATTAAAAAAACGCTTCCCATAATGCCGGCTCTAATAGCAGAAGAATGCATGCCTGTAATAAAAACAAAAAAGATTATCGTAAAAATAGATAATATAAAAGATTTTTTTCTTCCCAAAGAAGTCGTCAAAGTTAAAATAATTGCAGATATAACAGTTATGTGAAGACCTGAAATAGCAACGACATGCCTTAGCCCAGCATAGCTTAATTTTTGTTGCCATAATTCAGGTATATCTCTTTTATTGCCCAGTATTAATGCTGATAACATTGAAGCGTGTGGCTGTGGAAACTTCTCATATAAAAAAACTTGGGACTTTCTTTTAAAATTAAAAATGGTTTCTTTAAAAGATTTTTCTTTTCTGATTAAATTAATCTCAGGATTAAAAACAATATAATATATACCATCTTTTGCTAGGTAAGCTGGATAATCAAATTCATTGAAAAAATCAGGTTTCCTAACCTCACCCTTAACGCTTAATATATCACCATAAGAATATCTAGAATACCTACCCGTTATAACTAATATCTTACCAGATTCTTTTTCATCAACTCTAGACAAAACAAGATGAGTAGAGTTTTCTCTAATGCTAGGATCTTTTACAACCTTGGCCTCAAACGAATGAAAGCCTAATAACTCATTATTTATTTCTCGATATTCAAAAACCTGGTGCCAAAAAAAACCAAAAGCAAAGAATATAGAAATTAAACCTAAAACAAAAATCTTTCTTTTCTTGGTAAAAAAAAGAGCTATTCCTGTAAATAAAAAAAATGGAACTATTATAGATAGCCCAAAAAAAGAACTTATAAAAATACCTAAAATAAAAGCTATTGAAAAAAGAAATAGAGTTTTAGACCAAGACATTTTAATTATCTAGTTTCGCAAAATTTAAAAAAACCTTTAACCTCTTCCCTTATCTCTTTTATAAAACTATCTGAATATGGTTTAATTTTTGTTAACTTAGGATCTATATTCTTTTCTGCTCTAAAGTTTTGAAGATAATATTTTTCGGCCGGTGAAATTTGCTTGGCTATTTCAATTATATCTTCTTTTCTATGAAACAACGGAACTATTGTTGTTCTAAACTCATAATCAATGCCTGAGTTTTTAATAATTTCTATACTATCTTTTATGTTTTCAATTATAATATCCACTCCGGCTACCCTACTATAATCCTCCTTTCTTAGTGGGGCCTTAACATCCATTGCGATATAATCTAAAAGATTTAATTTTAAAAGACTTTCTATTACTAAAGGGTTAGATCCATTGGTATCTAATTTAATTTTAAAGTTTCTTTTTTTAATTTCTTTTAAAAAGTTCGGTAACTCTTTATTTATAGTTGGCTCACCACCACAAACAACGACGCCATCAAGGAGCCCTTTCCTTTTGTCTAGGAATGAAAAAAAACTATCACTAGACATAACTGGGCTTTCTTTCATTTTTTCTGACAAAACAATCTCTGGAGAATAACACCAAGGACACCTAAAATTACATCCAGACAAAAAAACCGTACATGCAATGTGTCCAGGATAATCTATTAAGGTTGATTTTTGTAATCCCCCTATATTCATTTTATCTTATATTCTTTTCTTTCTTTAAATTCTTGTTGTTTTCCAGAATTAAACTGCTGAACCGGCCTAAGATATCCAACTATTCTTGAGTAAACTTCACAGGGTTGCTCTATGGTACACTTAGGACAGGTAAAGTTCTCTCCAGATAAATATCCATGAGAAGGACATATTGAAAATGTTGGAGTAATTGTAATATATGGAAGCTTGTATTTTTCAAAAACTCTTTTAATAAGATTTTTAACAGATTCTATGTCAGAAAGCTTTTCTCCAGTAAAAAGATGTAGAACTGTTCCGCCAGTATAAGCGGATTGAAGTTTATCTTGATGGTCTAAGGCCTCAAATATATCATCTGTATAATTAACAGGTAGATGAGTTGAATTAGTATAGTATGGAATTTCTTTTGTTCCAGCTGTAATAATGTCAGGATATTTTTCTTTATCTGCTTTAGCTTGCCTAAAAGAAGTTCCTTCTGCTGGAGTGGCCTCAAGGTTGTATAGGTTTCCTGTATTTTTCTGATATTCAACTAATCTATCTCTCATAAAGCCTAAAACTTCTAGTGCAAACTTTTGACCTTTTTTAGTTTCTATACCCTCTCCCATAAAGTTAAGAATTGCCTCATTCATTCCAACCAAACCTATGGTTGAAAAATGATTTCCAAAATAACTACCTCTCATTTTTTTTACAGAGGCTAGGTAGTGCTTTGTGTATGGATAAAGTCCTTTTTCTATAAAATTATCTATAGCCTTTCTTTTGATTTCTAAGCTATCTCTAGCAATGTCCATCATTAAAGATAATTTATTAAAA
>CAYVNL010000067.1:0-5026 GCA_964452925.1 uncultured Candidatus Saccharibacteria bacterium | reverse complement strand
TAATTTTTTATCTATTAAAAAACCGCCTTTCAGCGGTTTTATATTATCTAATTTAAGAATTTTATCTTAAATACGAGTTACATTTGTTGCATTTGGTCCTTTTGGAGAGTCAGCTTTCTCAAAAGATACTTTATCTCCTACACTTAGATCTTCAAAAGCCACTTCTTTGACTTCATTTTTGTGAAAGAATATATCTTTTTCTTCTCCTTCAACACTAATAAATCCGAAGTCTTTATCTGAGACAATGTTTTTAATTGTTCCTTCCATGTTTATGTTAAATAAATTAATTTTTAGATTTTAAGGTTTTATCCTAAAGATTAGCTTTCTAATAAAGTCGACTAAATTTTTATTAAATAACCACCTTGTGTAAATAATGCTAGTATATAAAAGATAATAAGTCAATTATTTTTTATAAATTCTCTCTATACCTTGGTGTGTATATATTTTTTTGATTAGTATTTTTAGTTTTTTGAAAATTAATATTAATATCTTAAAGGCACAATCTCTTTTGATTCTAAATTATTTTTATATAATTCAGGGTCAATGGTTCTAGCAAAACAAGTTCTTTCCGCTTCATGTTTCCATTCATACTGAAATGAATCATAGGGATGTGTCTTTAATCCTTGAGAAGTGAAGCTAAGATCATCGGTTGATGTCTTGAAAATAGCACATAATTCAAAAGAAAGTGCATCAATGACAATATATTCGTACGCTAAATCAGATTCTGGATCTACCGGTACAATATATCCAAAGATGCTATTCTCTAATTCATTAAGGTTTTGAGGGAGCGATTCTTTTTGTATCCAATAGTTAATAATTTGACTCTGTAACACCTGAAGGTTGCTTATTCTTTCTTCATCAAACCTTCTCTGTCTCTGTTCAAATGGAGTACCAATAATAAAAAAACCTACAACGATACTCGACAAAACCACAAAAAAAAGAATTAAAGCAAGCATCTTTGGAATTTTAGACTTAATATTTTTCCGTTTTAAGTCCCAAATATAATATCCAAAAACAGCTGCAGATACTAAAATAACAACAAAAACCTTTAAAAAAAACTGAATGGTTAGTTCTCCACTCAAAAAACTAAAAACAAACATTATTAAATCTATAATAATAGTAACTGCTGATATAAAAAGAGTGAAATAAGTCAACCATTTTCTCAGCTTTAATTCTTTTTTTTCATAATTACTAACTAAATCTTTTTCTAAAAGCCATGAAGTAAAAATATATACCGGAATTGTTATAATAAGTATTGCTGTTGACAAGCGAACAGAATTAGCCATACTCGTATAATAAAAATTAAGAGGGTCCGGAAAAAGAGCGCTAATATATTGAATATAAAGAGTAATAAGACTAATAACAGCGAGGTAAAAAGTAAAAATATTTAAAAGATGTAAAAAGAAATCTTTTGGTGTAGTTTTTATGATAGTATTGTTATTCATAATTTTATTTTACCATACAAAATAATAAAATAATAGTAATATTACAATAATGAACTAAAAGTATTAGAATCAATACCATATATAGTCAGGTTTCGTATTTAAGATGATTAAATTAAGTATAAATAACCTTATTTTAAAAAGCTTAGATAATTAAACAGGAGTATTTTTAGATATTTTTTTATTTTTGCTCTAATCTTATAACTTCAACTCCTTCTTCTTTCTCTTCTCCTAGTATTCTGACTCTGTTTCCTTGAGTTAATTTTTCTGTGTCACAGATTATATTTTCATTTTCTTCTGCACATATGCTTGAGCTAGTAAATATTAAAGAAGTTGTTAATGCTGGTTGACCTGGTTGTTCGTATACTAAATACCATATATCTTCTTCCATTCCTGGATTATTACGAACTAGGTTTCCTATTTGATCAAATTGAATTATTTCATCCTCTGGAATGGTGATTTTGTCTATTTTCCATTCATTATCTTCTAATACAATGTGAATGTTTCTTATTATTCTTTCTCCTGAGTAGTTTAAAGCAACGACAAGTATTGTATTGTTGGTGTCTATAATTTGTAAGTCTTCTATGCTTATTCCCTGATCAGGTATATCTTGTACTCCTATAAATCCTACCAAATCACTTACAATTGTTTCTTTTAAAATTTCTTTTTTCGCATTTTTAGATAATGCATTATATATATTTTCTTCTGCTTCTGAATCATAATTTAAAGGGGCTATTTTAATAAAATCTAACATAAAATTATATCCTATTAATTCTGCCTTTTCATGGTTAGTTGCAGTTTCTTCTAGGTCAGAAACTTCTTCTGGTTTATTATTTAATAGGAAAATTGCTCCTATTGTAATGATTAAGATTGTAATAATGATAATTATTTTCTTCATAAGTCTTTAATTGTATTAATTATTGTTTATTAATTATATATTGTATTTTCTCACAATAGACTGCTGGGACCGTGGATGATGTTAGAACTTTTTTGAGTTCAAAAAGTTGAATTCTTAAATATTTTTATATTAAGTAAAAATAATTCTTATTCAAAAATAATTCTTATTCCTGGATATTTATTATAAATATTAATTCTTTCTTGTTCTTCGAATAGATTTTTTTCAAGATAAATACTTCCACCCACTGATTCTGGTAGTTTTAATCCTTCGGCGGAGGTGAGGCTACTAAGGTTAAGATCTCTACCCACTGATTCTGGTAGTTTTAATCCTTCGGCGGAGGTGAGTCTACTAAGGTTAAGATCTCCACCCACTGATTCTGGTAGTTTTAATCTTTCGGCGGATGGATCAATACTACCATAATTATGGTATTTAAGTCCCCCTTTTAGAGCTTCTTTAGCTGAAGTAAGACTGTCAAGCTCAAGATCACCATAATGATATTTAATATCTCCTCTTAAAGCTTCTCTCACATTGATACTAATTTCATCCTTAGAAAAAACTGTAATCTTAGAAATATCTTCTTTAATATCTCTATTTTCAGTTATCTCTTCTATTCGTGGATCTTTTTGATAACCAAATCCTTGAATTTTACTATCAATTTCATAAAGAAAGATAAGGTCTTCAGAAGATAATTCTTCTCCTTTTTTGGTCTTTTTCTCTATCTCTGTCAATCTTTTCATATCTGAAGATTTCTTCTCGTACAACTCTCCTTCTTTACCAAACTCTTTTAGTTTTTTATCTAATATATCTGATTCAGAGATAAAGGGATCTAAGTTCTGTTCTTTAGCTACACCTCTAATTTCAACAATATTATGTTCTTCCATACGCATGGCAACCCTAGGAATAGTTGGTTGATTGTTTTTGTCATAGGAATAATAGACATGGAAATCACCAGCTTTAAGCTGTGATTCGGCTGTTGTTTCACCAGCTGTACACCAACCAGTAGCATGTCCTTGCAATGAATTAACTAAAGGCATGTGATCTGTTCCTTTTTTGTATGTAATCCATTCACCGGATATGTTAGTCATCTCTGACTCTTGATCTGGAGTAGCTTTTTCTATCGCCCAAGCATAAAGCTTACCGAAATTAGCTCCTTGTAATAGATTATTAAATTCAGGGTTTTCAATATCATTAATGTTTTTCTTTTCAACTTTTTTTACAAGAGCATCGATAACATAGGCTAAAGATTCTCTGTTTAGATCAGCAAATGGAGCAACCGTGCCTTTTCCTCTATTAGTAAATGCTTTTTTTTCTTTGTCAAAAGAAGAGAGCTTCAGCATTCCTTTGAAGGCCCAGTATTTAACCCATGTTGGATAGATATCAGTATCGGACGATGTTAAATATTCAATCCATTTGTTTAAGGTAGATCTCTGATCAGAAATGATAACTTCAGCGAGTTCTTGCTTCATGTCATTAGTGATTTCAATATCACCATGGCCTTGTTCTCTGGCTATTCTTCTTTGATTTTCAAAGTAGCTTTCAGGGATATCTTCTGGTTTGATAACATGTTCTCTGTGGTAATAGCTTTTAATCCTTTCAGTTACATTCGAATTGTCTCGATGACTCGTGTGAGTTCTTTCTAAGACTTTCATCCAATCAGATATCTTCTCTACTGGTTTTTGTGATACCTTATCCCCCCTTCTTTTCCTTCTTTCTACTTCATGCTCAACAAGCTCTGAATCATGTAGAGAGGGGTCTCTTTGGTGTATGAATTTTTCACCGAATCTTTCCATATCTTCATATTATCTTTTTTCTCTAATCAGTCAACAAAAAAAAACAACCATTTGGTTGTTTTTTATGATAGCTGGGGACCGTGGATGATGTTAGAACTAGGATTACCGAAAATGAAAATATTTTTATACTCTAGGGTTTTTGTTTAGGAATAAAAAAAGAGAGAAAGAAAAAATCTTTGAAACTTCATGAATGAAAACATTAAGATGTTTTCAATACTTGAAGAGATTTCTTCTAGCTCTCCTTATTCGAAGAAAAATGAGCAGGTTCTTATTCTGCTTTTTTCTTTTTATAAAAGAAAAAGCAATTACCCTTTACAGACGTGGGAATCAAACTCCATTTTTCTTCTTTTGGTACAAGGTTAAAATTTACTTGAATGTTACTGCTTTTATTTCTGTAATTAGCTCTTCTAATTTTTCTATTGCTGGTTTTTTAAAAAATTCTAGTAACTCTTCTTTTGAAAAATTAGAAAATTCTGGGCATTGTGCGATTTTACCTATTTCAGCCTTAATAGAGTTTGCCCTTAGCTGGCTGAGACGTAAGTCATTAATTCTGATCTTAATAAAAGCAATGCCAATTAATTCTTCTTCCATTATATTTAACCTCCTTTCTTAGTTAATGTGCTGCGGATAATTAAATTTTTATTTTTTAACTATCCAATTTAATTATATAATTTTTTATGTATCTGTCAAGGGTTTAATTGGTTTAAAGACCCGAGAAGGGTTCTCGGGTTGATTTGCTGGGGACCGTGGATGATGTTAGAACTAGGATAGAGAGACAATCTAGTTCTTTCTATCCCTCTAGCCTAAGATGATATATTGATAGATGGTCCTATTTTAGTGATAAATTACTTTTCATTGAATTAATTCCTACTGCTCGCCAATTACAAAGTATTCCT
>CAYVNL010000066.1:0-3391 GCA_964452925.1 uncultured Candidatus Saccharibacteria bacterium | reverse complement strand
TTAGTGTTGTTTTAGAAACAGTGAAGCAGATTAAGTCTCAAGTTCAAATGAGAGACTATGAATCTTTTTAAAATTATTTTATGAAAAAAAAATCAGTTATTATTCTTTTAGGACCACCAGGTTCTGGAAAAGGAACTCAAGCTGATTTAGTTTCTAGCAAGCTTAATTTATATTATCTTGAAACGAGTAAGTTAATTGAAAGATCTTTTGAGGGATTAAAAGAAGAATCTTTTATAGAGGCAGATGGAGAGAAGTTTTATTTAAAAAAAGAAAAAGAGTTTTGGCAGACGGGGGCACTTTGTAGTCCTCCTTTTGTTAGTAAATTAATTATTGAAAAAATAGAGCAACTCTACAAAGAAGAAAAAGGAATTGTTTTTTCAGGATCCCCAAGAACCATATACGAATCAAAAAAAATAATACCACAAATAGACTATTTTTATGGAAGGAAAAACTTAAAAGTTATCTTTATAAACGTTTCACCTGAAGATACGATTTATAGGAATTCTCGTCGTAGAATATGTACACTAATGAGGCACTCGATACTTTATTTAGATGAAAATAAAGATTTAAAATTTTGTCCTCTAGATGGATCGATGCTTGTAAGAAGGAAGGGCCTTGATAATCCAGAGGTAATTAAAAAGAGAATAGAAGAATTCAATATTAGAACAATGCCAATAATTGATTTTTTTAAAGAAAATAAAATTAAGGTAGATGAAATTAATGGAGCAAGGCCTCCAGTTGATGTCTTTAATGAGATATTAAAAATTATAAATGATTAATATAAAAAATTCTAAAGAAATATCAGCAATAAAAGAAGGTGGAAAGATATTGTCCGATATTATAGATCAATTAAAAGGAAAAATTAAACCAGGAATTGAAACAGAAAGCTTAGGTATGTTTGCCGAAAATTTGATTTTAAAATACGGAAAACCATCATTTAAAAACTATAATGGCTTCCCATCTTCTCTCTGCGTTTCAATTAACGATGAGATAGTTCATGGGATACCATCAAAAAGAAAGATAAAAGATGGAGATATAGTTTCTCTTGATATAGGCCTTTTCTATAAGGGATTTCATACTGACATGGCGGTAACTGTTCCCGTTGGTAGAATAGATCCTGAAGTTCTAAGACTTTTAACGGTTACAAAAAAAGCACTTAAAAGGGGTATAAAAAAAACTAGACCAGGAAATACTATTGGTGACATAGGCAATACAATTCAAAGATACGTTGAGTCGCAGGGATTTAATATAATAGAAGGTCTTTGTGGTCATGGCATAGGAAGAGATCTTCACGAGAGTCCAGAAATTTTAAACATAGGTAAAAGGGGTGATGGTCCTGAGATAAAAAAGGGTATGGTTTTTTGCATTGAACCAATGATATCAATTGGTAGTTCTAAAATTGTTCAATCTGCAGATGGTTTTACTTTTAAAACAGAAGATGGTTCTTTTTCTGCTCATTTTGAACACACCATAGCTGTTACTGAACATGGCTGTGAAATTTTAACGTTAAATTAATTTAATGAAAAAAGACAAGAATCCATCAGAAATAAGAGTAGATAAAGTTTTAAAAGATTGGGTTGTTGTTGCAACAGGAAGATCTAGAAAGCCAAAAGATTTTAAAAAAAACGTAAAAAAAACAAAAAAAGTTCCTAAAAAAAACTGTCCATTTTGTGATATTAAAAACCAGAAAGATCCTGTTATAGTATTTAACAAAGGTAGGGAGGTTAATAATTATTATAAAAAACCTAAGCAATGGACAACAATATCTATTCCTAATAAATATCCGGCATTTAATTTTTCACAAAAACTAGAAAAGAAAAAAGTTGGTATTTTTTTTGAGAAAATGAATGCGGTTGGTTTTCATGAGGTTGTTATTACAAAATATCATCATAAGCCGATGGCGCTGATGTCAAAAAATGAAATAAAAGAAGTTATTGAAGTTTACAGTAGAAGATATGATAGTCTTATAAAGAAAAAGAATGTTGGCTATGTTTCTATTTTTCAGAACCATGGATATGGGTCTGGAGCATCTATATATCATCCACATTCTCAAATTATAGCAATACCATCAATAGACTCTGACTTAGAAGATTATTTTTATAAAATAAAAAAACATAAAGAAACCAAAGAATGTTTTTATTGTGAAACTAATAATTGGGAAATAAAACAAAAAAAAAGAATTATTTACCAAAACAAAGATTTTGTTGCTATTTGTCCTTTTGTTTCAAAAGTTTCTTTTCATGTTATTATATCTCCAAAAAAACATTTATCATTTTTTGAGAAAATAACAGACAATGAAAAAGAAAATCTAGCAGATATTTTTAAAGTTGTTTTAATGAAGCTATACAAGGGCCTTGGTAATCCTCCATACAACTATTATCTTAATTCGGCTCCTTGTGATAACAAAGATCATTCATATCATCATTGGCATTGGGTTATTTTTCCTAAAACGTCTGGTTGGGCCGGTTTTGAACTTGGAGTTGGTGTAGAGATATCAACTATTCAGCCAGAAAAAGCTGCGAAGTATCTAAGAGATCAGAAAATTAAAAAACCTTAGAAGAATTAATTAAGAAAGTTATATTATTTTACTTCAATAAACTATATATTTAATTATTAGAAAAACCATAACATCTATTATTGACCTAAAAAAATATTAATTATAAAATTATAACATGAAGAACAAGAAAATAATTGCTGGTAATTGGAAGATGAATCCGTTAACTTTAAATCAAGCAATCGGCCTCGCTAGAAAAACATTAAATATAAAAAAAAATAATTGTGAAGTTATCATTTTTCCGCCATTAATTTTTTTAAACGAATTAAATAATTATAAAAAAATTAAAATAGGAGCTCAAAATTTTTTTTGGGAAAAAGAGGGTTCTTTTACTGGTGAAGTATCTGCGGAAATGGTAAAGAGCATTGGGTGTAGTTATGTTTTAGTTGGTCACTCAGAAAGAAGATGTCTTTTTAATGAAACAGATGAAATTATTAATAAAAAGATAAAGTCCGCTTTAAAATTAGGATTAAAAATAATTTTTTGCATAGGTGAAAGATACAATGAAAGAAAAAAAGCAAAAGAAGTTATTTATACTCAAATAAAAAAGGGCTTGAAGGGGCTGTCAAGTAAAGAAACTGAAAATATTATTCTAGCGTATGAACCTGTTTGGGAAATAGGAAGTGGTCATTCTTGTAATCCCACATTAGCTAAAGAGATGAAGATATTTATAGAGAAAAAATTAAAAAAAATGTCTTTTAATGAGACTAAGATTATTTACGGCGGAAGTGTAAATTATGATAACAGTATAGAGTATTTAAATTTTTCTGACTTCGACGGTCTTTTAATAGGAGGAGCCTCTCTTAAAAATGATTTTATTTCAATAATTAATAATAT
>CAYVNL010000065.1:0-28348 GCA_964452925.1 uncultured Candidatus Saccharibacteria bacterium | reverse complement strand
TGAAAAACTACCACTAAACGACAAAGAAACATATGAATTGTTGAGAAGAGGTCAAACCATAGGCGTTTTTCAACTAGAATCTGGAGGTATGCAAAGATATTTAAAACAATTAAAACCCACTGAATTTGAGGATATTATTGCAATGGTTGCTCTTTATAGACCAGGACCAATGGAGCTTATACCAGACTATATAGCAAGAAAAAACAAGCAAAAAAAACCAGAATATATACACGAAAAACTTAAACCTATACTAGAAAGCACACACTCTATACCTCTATACCAAGAACAAGTAATGAGTATAGCTAGAGATCTTGCTGGTTTTTCTCTTGCAGAGGCAGATATACTTAGGAAGGCTATGGGTAAGAAAATTATAGATCTTTTGATGGAACAAAAAGATAAATTCATTAATGGTTGTGTAAACAATAATGTTAATAAAAACATTGCTGAAAAAATTTGGGAATGGATTATACCTTTTGCTAGTTATGGTTTCAATAAAAGTCATTCGGCTGGTTATGCAACAATAGCCTATCAAACAGCCTGGCTTAAATCTCACTACCCAACAGAGTTTATGTCTTCGCTATTAACATCTGACCGGAAAGATATTGAGAGAACCTCTTTTTTAATTGAAGAGTGTAAAAGAATGAAAATAGAGGTTTTGGCTCCAGATATAAACGAAAGTTTTGTTTTTTTTAGCGTTGTTCCAAATAAAAAACAGATAAGATTTGGTTTATCTGCAATAAAAAATGTTGGAATGGGAATAACAGAGGCCATAGTAGAAGAAAGAAAAAAGAAAGGACCATTTACTTCTTTAAACGATTTCATTTCTAGGGTTAAAAATAAAAATTTAAATAAAAAGTCTTTAGAAAGCATGGCTAAGGCCGGTGTTTTTGATAGTATAATGGAAAGAAATAAAATAATTCAAAATATGGACACAATACTTGATGGCATAAAAGAAATAAACAAAAACGGTTCCAATGGTCAAAAAAATCTATTCGAAAAGACAAACTTTAGTCAAAATGAAATAAAACTAAAAGACGTTCCTCCCGCTAAAAAGAATGATCTTTTAAAATGGGAAAAAGAGTTATTGGGATTGTTTATAACAAGTCACCCATTAGAAGAATTTAAAGAAATACTATCTAAAAAAACAACTCCCCTAATAAAAGCAAAAAAAACAATTTCTGGACAAAAAATAAGGGTTGGTGGAATAATATCAAGCACTAAAAAAATTATTACTAAATCCGGTAAGCCAATGATGTTTGTTGGTTTAGAGGATTTAACAGATAGAATAGAAGTTATTGCCTTTTCTGATACTCTAGAAAAATGCCCCGGAATATTTGAAGAAAACAAAATAGCTTTTATTATCGGTAAGGTAGACTATAGGGACGAATCTCCTAAAATAATATGTGAGCAGGCAGAAGAAATAATAGAATCATAAAAATGAATGAAATATCAAATGAGTTAAAAAAATTAATAAATAAAAATAAATCTTCTGTTGAATTACTTGAACAACAAGGCCAAACGGGAACAATCCATGTAGATGAGGTTGCTTCAAGAGTTGCTTCGTTTTATGAAAAGATAAGAGGTATTATAGACTGGAAAGAAAAACACTTATTAAAAAGAAGTGCCATTGAAAGATCTTTAAAACGTAAAGTGTTTCCAAAAATAAACCTAACAAATGGTAAGATTATAGATGTTAAAATTGACGCTGAATCTTTGGTTTTTGAACTAATAAGATCTGGGCATTTTCCAAATAATAAAATAAAAGAAACAAGAATAGAAGAAGTTCAAAAAATAATAGATAAGTATATATTTATAATAAATAAAGCACCTAAAAATAAGAAAAAATCACAAATAAGCTTTATGCAGTGGCTTTTCTCTATAGCGGCTTGCGAGATAGAAGAGTCTTTGGATACTTCGATAAAAGAAAGGGCTTTAATGGATTTCATGTATGAAAAAATTAAAGATTATATAGTTTTAAGTGATCGCCTTTTAAAAAGTGAGAAAATAACAGAAAACGAGAAAAACATGCAGGTGCTTATAAATGTTCAAAGGGCACTTTTCGACCTTGATGATTCTGTCATAGGATACCATTTAATAAAATATAAATACCCAGATTGGTCTAATTTTTCTTTTGATAAAATAAAGAATATCGCCAACACAATTCATGAGATAGAAAACGATATTGACTATAGCTTTAATCATCCTTTATCTGGAAAAATTAGCAAGATATGCCATAAATACAATACACCATATCTAATTATTGGTGATATAATTAATGAAGAGTTTGTTGAATTAAAAGAGAAAATACTAAACCCATCAAAACTTGAATCAATTATAAGAGAAAAATACAAGAAAAGACTTAACAGCCTTAAATCAAGAATAAAAAGAGCTGCCTTTTACTCAACCATATCTATATTTTTAACCAATATAGTTGCCCTTCTGGTAATAGAAATACCAGTGTCAAGATATTTTTACGGAGAATTCTCCCCTATTGCTTATGCTGTTGATATATTCGTTCCAACAATAATAATGGCTATTCTTGTAATAACAATAAAGTCACCGCCAAAAGAAAATATTGAAAAAGTTGTTATGGAAACAATGAAAATTGTTTATAGAAACGAGAAAAAAGATATATATGAAATTAAAAAATTTAGGAAAAAAGGTTTTATTTTTAACTTTTTATCTTTTTTAATATATTCAATAAGTTTCATTGCATCAATAAGTTTTATTTTTTGGTGTTTAAATAAAATAAATTTTCCGCCATTTTCTTATTTTGTTTTTATTATATTCTTATCATTAATAGCATTTGCTGGTACGAAAATAAGAGAAAAATCAAAAGAACTTCATATGATTGATAAAAGAGATGGTTTCTTTACAATGATTATAGACATCTTTGCATTGCCCATTATACTTTTTGGAAGATGGTTAACAATAAGATGGAAAAAATATAACGTAATAACCGTTTTCTTTAACGCGCTCATAGATATGCCTTTATTAATTTTTGTTGAATTCCTAGAACAATGGAGGTATTTTCTTAAAGAAAAAAAGGAAAAGCTTTAATAATAAATGAAAAAGTACAGTATCACAACTTATGGTTGTCAAGGAAATGTTTCTGATAGTGAAAGGATAGCTGCAACACTAGAAAATATTGGCTACATTAAAAATGAAGAAAATCCGGACATAGCTATTGTTAATTTTTGTTCTATAAGACAGTCGGCTGTAGATAAGTCTTTATCTAAATTAAAAAAATTAAAATCATCAAAAGTAAAAACTATTGCAACTGGTTGTATTTTAGAAAGAGATAGAAAGATAATATCAAAAAATTCTGATTTAATCCTAGATATAAACGATCTACCAAAGTGGCCAAAAATAATTCAAAATAAAAAAGTTTTAAAATCTAAAAACTATTTTTCTATAAACCCAAAAAGAGATAGTTTTTTTTCGGCATTAATATTAGCCATGACTGGTTGTAATAATTTTTGCACTTACTGTGCGGTTCCATATACAAAAGGCAGAGAATATTATAGGCC
Organism: uncultured Candidatus Saccharibacteria bacterium; assembly: GCA_964452925.1. GTDB lineage: Bacteria > Patescibacteriota > Minisyncoccia > Minisyncoccales > CSSED10-335 > CAYVNL01. The sequence continues at coordinate 24,818 of CAYVNL010000065.1, read as the reverse complement.
AGCAAAAAACCTTTTAAAAGAGTGTTCAGATGCTATAAACGATGGATTTAAAGAGCTTTGGATACTCGGTCAAAACGTTAATTCATACAAAGACAATGAAATTGATTTCTCTGACTTAATATCTATGGTAGATAAAATTAAAGGTGATTTTTGGATTAGATTTTTAAGTTCTCATCCAAAAGATTTTAATCAGAAACTTATTGATACAATAAAAAATTCTAAAAAAATAACCGAATACATAAACTTGCCTGTTCAGTCTGGTGATGGTGAAATATTAAAAAAAATGAATAGACCTTATACAATATCTGAGTATAAGAAAACAGCTATAAAAATAAGAAAAGAAATACCTGGTGCGTTTCTTTCAACCGATATAATAGTTGGTTTCCCTGGAGAAACAAATAAAAATTTTAAAAAAACCGTAGACCTCTTTAGTCTTCTAAAGTTTGATATGGCCTATATCTCTAAATATTCTCCCCGACCAGGAACACAATCATACAAAATTAAAGAAACTGTTTCTTTTTTAGAAAAAAAGAAAAGAAAAGATTTTTTAGAAAAAAGGTTGAGAAAAATAATAACTGAAAAAAATCTAAAACTTGAAGGCAGTTTCTTGGATGTTTTGGTTGAAAGAAAAGATAATAAAGGTTTTCTCTATGGTAAAACAAGAAATTATAAAACAGTTAAATTTTTAGGGCCTGAAAAAATTATTGGAAATTTTGTTAAAATAAAAATCGAAAAAGGATTAACATGGGGTCTCAAAGGAAAATATTAATAATATTAGGTCCAACATCATCGGGCAAAAGTAGCTTAGCTGTAAGGCTAGCAAAAAAATTTAATGGTGAGGTTGTTTCTGTTGATTCTAGGCAGGTATATAAAATGATGGATATTGGTAGTGGTAAAATAACAAAAAAAGAAATGAATGGAATAGAACACCACATGTTAAGTGTTGCAAGTCCAAGAAAAAGGTTTAGTGTTGCTCAATATCAAAAATTAGCAGAAAAATCAATCCAGGAGATATTAAAAAAAAATAAACTGCCCATCCTATGTGGAGGCAGCGCTTTTTATATGAAAGTTTTATCAGAAGGTATTTCTTTACCAAAAGTTAAGCCTAGTTTTAATCAAAGAAAAAAACTTGAAAAAATGACTACTCAAGATCTATATAATAAATTAAAAAAAGAGGACCCCAGAAGATCAAAGGAAATAGATAAAAATAATCGAAGAAGACTAATAAGAGCTATTGAAATTTTAGAAGAGACCGGCAAGCCAATTCCAAAAATAAATAAAAATCCTAAATATAATTATCTTAAAATAGGAATCAAAAGAAAAAATATTGAAAAATTAATAAAAGTAAGGCTATTAAAAAGAATAAAGCAAGGAATGATATCTGAAGTCAAAAAGCTAAAAAAATATGGATTGTCGTGGAATAAAATTGATAGTTTTGGTTTGGAATATAGGTGGGTGTCTAGATATTTGCAAAAAAAAATATCTCGAAATGAGGTGATTGATTTTATTTTTCAAGATACGATAAAGTTCTCTAAAAAACAAATGATTTGGTTTAAAAAAGAAGATGATGTTATTTGGATCAGAAAATTTACTGAAGCAGAAAAGCTAGTTAAAGAATTTTTAAATTAACTTATTTTATCTATTAAAGCTTTTTTAACTGTTAACGGATTAGCGCTTCCTTTTGTAGTTTTCATAACCTGACCAATTAAAAATTGAAGGGATTCTTGTTTTCCCATAGTATAGTCTTTTACTGCTGAACTATTATTTTTTACAACAGATTCTATGATCTGATCTATTTTTGATCCATCGCTTAATTCAACAAAATTTTTATCCTTAATTATATCAGATGGATTTCTACCAGAAACCATCATATCTTTTATAACCTTTTTAGCAATATTCGTTGATATCTTTTTTTCATATATTAAAAATATAAATTCAGCAAGTTTTTTTGGTCTTATTTTTAAGTCTTTTTCATCTATATTTTTTATAAAATAATGAGATTCATTAAGTATGTAATTTGACGTTAGCTTAAAAATTATAGGACATTCTATTGTTTCTTTTTTTGAACTACCTTCTTTCGTTAAGTAATTGATGGTATCAACAACCTCTTCATAATAATCACCTATCTTTTTGTTTGTTATAAAAAAATCAATTTCTTTTTCAGTTAAATTATATTTTTCTTGGAAGCGAATTTTTCTTTCTTTTGGTAGTTCAGGTATGGTTGATTTTATTTCTTCAATATTTATTTCTTTTAAGTTAATGCCTGGTAAATCTGGTTCTGGAAAATACCTATAATCATCTACTTCTTCCTTGCTTCTCTGGGGAATGGTTATTTCTTTTTTATCATCCCATCCTCTAGTCTCTCTTATTACTTTTTGTTTTTTTTCAATTATTTCTTTTTGTCTTTTAATTTCATATAAAAGAGCTTTTTCTATTGATTTAAAAGAATTAATGTTTTTTATTTCAACTTTATTACCATCTATTTTGCCTGGACTAGAGGATATCGATACGTTAGCATCAACTCTCATTTCTCCTTTTTCCATATCACAATTAGATATATTAAGATACTTCATTATGGCCCTTAAGTCTTCTGCAAAAACCCTTGCATCTTTAGCTGACTTAATATCTGGTTCAGTTACTAGCTCCATTAATGGAACTCCTGCCCTATTAAAATCAACCAAGGAATATTCTTTATCTTTAGGATGAATTAACTTTCCAGCATCTTCTTCTAGATGAATCCTTCTTATTCTAATCTTTTCTTTGTTTAAGTATAGAAAACCGTTATGACATAAAGGGTTGTCGTCTTGAGTTATTTGATACCCTTTAGGAAGGTCTGGATAAAAATAACTTTTTCTACAAAAAAAAGATTTTTCAGGAATATTACAATTAAGAGCAAGGCCCGCTTTTATTGTTTTTTCAATCGCCTTTTTGTTAGCCACAGGAAGAGTTCCTGGATAACCTAGACAAACAACACATATATTTTCGTTTGGCTTACTTGTTTTAGAACTATTAAAACAACTACAAAACATTTTTGATTCTGTATTTAACTCAATATGTATTTCTAGGCCTATTACTGTTTTACTCATTTATTAGATAAAATCTCTTTCATAATTTGAACCCCAGAACTAGTGCCTACAATTCCAGCACCAGCTTTTATGCATCTTTTAATGTCACTTATTGTTTTTATCTTACCAGAAGCCTTAACTACTAATCCTGGTGCATATTCTTTCATTAGTTTAAGATGCCATACTTTTTCTTTCATTTCTCTATTTTCTAAAGGATCTTTTGTTGTAGCTGTTTTAATGCAAAAAGCTCCTGATTTTTTAACAATAACTGAAACTTTTTTAATTTCTTCGTCTGTAAGAAATCCAGAACCTATAATTACTTTAGTTGGAAGTATAGAGCATAAAGGTTTTAGGTCTTTTAAAACCTTGTCATAGCGATCATACTTTACATCTATTATGTTAAGAACTATGTCTAACTCATCCGCTCCATCTTTTTTAGCTTTCTTGCAAGCAATCAACCTATCTTTATGACTTGAAAGACCCATTGGAGGATCTATTAATACAACTGTTTTAACATTGGTTCCTTTTAGCTCTCTACTAACGAGAGATGTAAACTTAGGGTTAACACAAACCCCATGAAAAGAATATTTTTTAGCTTCATTACATCTTTTTTTAATATCCTTAATTGTAGCTTCTGACCTAATATCTGTGTGATCTATAACTTTTGCAATCTTGTTCATATTATTTTTTCTGCTTTATACAAATATGATTTCAGCAGATTTTTATTTTTTTTAAAATTATAAAACTATACTTCAAGTTAAGGTTCTTGTTTTCTTTATCAACCCTTGAAACCTCTTTCCATTCATTATAGTCAAAATCTGGAAAAAAAACATCTCCATCAAAATCTTTATCTATAATTGTTAAGTACATTTTGTCTGCTAGTGGTAAAAATTGCTTATAAACAGAGGCGCCACCAATAATCATAACTTCTTCTTCTGGGTTAATCGTTTTCAAAGAATCTTCTATTGATTTTGCCGTAAAACAACCACCTGGACTATAATCTTTTTCTTTTGTAAGAATAATATTTTTTCTTTTTGGCAATGGTTTGCCAATAGATTCAAAAGTCTTTTGACCCATTATAACAGTTTTGTTTAAAGTTATCTTTTTAAAGTAATCCATGTCTTCTTTTAAATTCCAAGGCAACGAATTACCAACGCCTATTACCCTATTTTTAGCCATTGCGGCAATTATTGATATTTTCATTTAAAATCCACCTACATTAGTTATTGGGGCCTTTATTTGAGGATGATAATTATAGTTCTTTAAATTAAAATCTTCAAACTTAAATAAATCGATGTCTTTGATTCCCTTGTTAATTTCTATTACAGGAAATTCTTTGGGATCCCTTGATAGTTGTTCTTTTACCTGAATTAAGTGATCTGAATATATATGAGCATCTCCAAATGTATGAACAAATTCGCCTGGCTCTAGTCCTGTTACTTGAGCAACCATTAACAATAGGAGAGAATAGCTTGCTATATTGAATGGTACACCTAAAAACATATCTGCGCTTCTTTGATACATTCCAAGATTAAGCTTGTCCGTAACCGTAAATTGAAACAATGTGTGACAAAAGGGTGGTATTTCATTTTTGTTTTTCTCTGAAGCCATTGAATATATAAAATCTGGATTCCAACCCGAAACAACATAAGACTTACGAAATGGCTTGTTTTTAAGTCCCTCAATGACCCACGATAGTTGATCGATTTCCCTACTATCACTTGCGGGCCAACGCCTCCACATACGACCATAACAGTATATTAGATCTCCCCATTCTTTAACAAAGCTATCTTTTGCTGGTAATTCTTTTATTTTTGATATAAATTCTTTTTGTGTAACGTCTTTTTCTGGACAATTTAAAATACAATGCTTATGGTATCTTTTCCATGCCCATTCATCCCATATATGAACATCGTTATCAACTAAATATTTTATATTAGAATCACCACTTAAAAACCATAAAAGTTCATGGAGTATACCCCTAAAAAAAACTTTTTTTGTTGTTAGTAATGGAAACCCCTCAGATAAATCAAATCTTATTTGGCGACCAAAAACAGATCTAATATAGGGAATTTCTCTTTCTTCTTTCAGGTACTGATTTTTAACTTCTGGCGTTAGGAATATTTCCTTATCAAAGCCATTATCTAATATATCTTTTAGTATATTTAAATATTGTTGTTCTTTATTATTCATATTAAACTTGCTTTTCAGATCCTTTTGTCGTAACTCTTCCTCCTTGCCATTGTCCTCTATAATGACTACCTCTACCAGATATTTTATGAAATGTTATATGAGCAACTCGTGCACCAAAAGATATTTTCAATGGTTCGTTACTCATGTTTATAACTCCAAAACTAAGCTCACCAGAATATCCTGGCTGAACTATACCATTTAAAAATGATATTCCTGACCTAAAAAGCGTTGTTCTAGGAAAAACTATACCCGAAACATTTAATGGTAAGTTAACTTTTTCGATTGTTTTTATTAAATAATATTTATTAGGTTGAAATATGAAATGATTGTCTATTTCTTTTTTATCTGGTTCGTTTCTTGCGATTAATATAGATTTTGGAGTGCTTCTATTTTCAACGCCCAAAAAACCTTTTCCTTCAATTTTATAAACTTCACCCAATCTTAAATCAAATCCTGAACCTTCAGGATTATTCAATTCTCTATTACACAAACCTTCAACTAACTTATTTTTTTTAACTAAACGAAGTATTTTTTTTATTCCTAATATCATCTTTTAATATTAATTTCTATTTCTTTTAAATTATATTTTCTAATTTTAATTTTTCTTTTTCTTGCTAATTCAATTGATTCTGTTTCTTCTTCTTTACCTTTTCCTCCAATTTTAATTCTTTGATATTCTTCCATATAAACAATTTCACTTATACCAACATTGTTAAGTGCTTTCATGCAGTCATAGCAAGGAAAAAGGGTGGTATATATCGTTGCACCCTTTAAACGAGTAGTGTCACTAGAATTTATTATTGAATTAATCTCTGCATGAATTCCCCGGCAACGCTTATAAACACCATTCACTCCATCAACCTTAGCGCACCCAACATCAATACAATGATCATCTCCTTCGCTTGATCCATTATAACCAAGAGAAATTATTCTTTTATTTTTATCTATAGCGACAACACCTACTGCATAAAATTTACAAGAAGTTCTTTCTGAAATTATCAAAGCTAAGCCCATGAAGGCGTCGTCCCACGAAATTCTTTTATTTCTGTTTTTTTTATTTTTCACTATCCTCTATTTTAATACCCATATTCTTGGCCGTTCCTTCTATGATTTTCATTGCCATCTCTATATTGTCAGTGTTTAGATCAGCTATCTTCTTTTCAGTTACTTCTTTTAATTGATTTCTAGTAATTCTACCAACTTGATCTTTGTTTGGTTTACCTGCCCCCTTATCTACTCCAGCTGCCTTTTTTAAAAGCTCTGAAGCTGGAGGGTTTTTTATTTCTAATTCATATGTCCTATCCTCAAAGATAGTAACTTTAACAGGAATAGTGAACCCATCTTTTTCTTTGGTTAGATCGTTAAACCTTTGGCAAAACTCACCAATATTGATCCCATGAGGAGCCAAAGATGGCCCAACCGGTGGTGCTGGAGTTGCTTTACCTGCAGCTATCTGTATTTTTAAGATATTTTTTATCTGTTTTGACATAATGTTATATTTTTTTAATTTGTAGTGAGTCTAGCTCAACTGAAGTGTCTCTACCAAACATATTAACTAATACTTTTATTTTTCCTCTCTCGGAATCAATTTCAGAAACCCTACCATCGAAATCTTTAAAAGGTCCGTCTATTATTTTAACTGAATCCCCTACCTTAACATCAATTTTAAACTTAGCAACATCAGCTCCCATTCTTTTCTTTAAAACCTCAACTTCCTTTAAAGATAGTGGAAGGGGTGTTATTCCAGCGCCAACAAAACCAGTAACGTTAGGAGTATTTCTTACAACATACCAAGAGTCGTCTGTTACTATCATTTCAACAAGAACATATCCAGGATATATTTTTTCCTCAACAGTTTTTCTTTTACCATTTTTAATTTTAATTTTTTTTTCTTTAGGAACAATAACACTAAATATTTTTTCTTCCATTCCTAAAGATTCTGATCTTTGCCTCAAATTTTTTGCAACCGCCTCTTCATATCCAGAATAAGTATGTATAACATACCATCTTTTTTCTTGTAGAAGTTTTTGTTTTGACATAAATTAGTATATATTCTTGAGAAGGTTTATTAAGACATAATCAAATGTTCCCAGTATAGTTGCTATAGTAATAGAAATACCAAGAACTATCATTGTATAGTTAAACGCCTCTTTCTTTGTCGGCCAACTTACCTTTTTTATCTCCTGACGAACTTCTTTTAGGTAATTTGTTAACTTATTTTTTCCTTTATTTTTATTCATGTAAATATATTTAACTGATTCTTTCATGATGATAATAACCAAAGAACCGTCTATTGTCAATTAAATGTCAAGGTTTTTTACTTTTTTAGCATGAGATTGTATAAACTTTTTCCTTGGCAAAACCTCATCTCCCATAAGAACGTCAAATGTTCTATCAGCCACCTGAGCATCATCAATATTAATCTTTAAAAGAATCCTGTTTTCTGGATTCATTGTTGTTTCCCATAATTGAGATGGGTTCATCTCTCCAAGTCCTTTATATCTTTGTATTGATATATTAGTGTTTTTTCCGTCTTTCATTGACTCAATTATTTCTTTTTTATCACTTTCCATATAGGCATAATCTATTCTTTTTCCAGACTGAATCTTATATAACGGTGGTTGGGCTATATAAATATGTCCAGCATCTATTAATGGTCTAAAATACCTATAAAACAATGTTAATATTAATGTTTTTATGTGATTTCCATCACTATCGGCATCAGCCATAATTATTATTCTGTGATATCTAAGTTTATTTATATCAAAATCTTCAGCTATAGCTGTACCCATGGCAATAATTAGAGACTTAATTTCTTTTGAAGCCAACATTTTATCAAGCCTAGCTCTCTCAACATTTAAAACCTTTCCCCTTAAAGGAAGTATTGCCTGAAACCTTCTATCTCTTGCCCCCTTACAAGATCCGCCAGCAGAATCTCCTTCAACTATGTAAAGTTCTGATTCTTCCGGTTTTCTAGATATACAGTCTGCTAGTTTTCCTGGCAAAGAAAGACCTTCTAAAACTCCTTTTCTTAGTACCGTTTCCCTTGCTGCCCGAGCTGCCTTTCTAGCCTTAGAAGAAAGAATACATTTTTCTATTATTGCCTTTGAATCTTGTGGGTTTCTTTCTAGAAAATAACCTAAGTGTTCAGCAACAACATACTCCACAGCTGGCTTTACTTCTGGATTACCAAGCTTTCCTTTAGTCTGTCCTTCAAACTGAGGCTCTTTTACTTTAACCGAAACAACAACCGTTAATCCCTCTCTAACATCTTCACCTCCCAAATTATCTTCACCATTCTTTAATATTCCATTTTTTTTAGCATAGTCGTTTAACGTTCTAGTAAGAGCTGACCTAAACCCAGTTAAATGGCTTCCGCCTTCTTTTGTTATTATATTATTAGCAAAACTTTCTTCATATGCTTCAAATTCTTCTGTATAGCAAAACGCTGTTTCAACTAAAATTTCATCTTTACTTGAAGAACAATAAAAAACATTTGGATGTCTTTTTTTAGATCCTCTTGTTAAATGCTTTACGTAAGATAAAATACCACCCTCAAAATAAAATGAGTAATCTTTTTTATTTTTGGAATCTCTTTTATCAAAAAAGTTAACCTTAATTTCTTTAGTTAAGTATGTTTGTTGTCTTAAATGAGACAATATCTTCTTTGAATTAAAAGAAATCTCTTTAAATATTTCAATATCTGGTTGAAAGATAACAGTAGTCCCCCTTTTACTTGTCTTTCCATCTTTAATTAGCTTTGTTTTTACTTTACCCTTAGCGTATTCTTGATAATATCTATAACCATCACGACAAACTTCAACTCTCATCCAAGAAGATAATGCACAAACAACAGAAACACCGACACCATGAAGACCGCCAGAAACTTGATAAGCTTTCCCACCAAATTTTGCACCAGCGTGAAGAGTAGTCATAACTGTTTCAAGTGCTGACTTTTTTGTTTGACTGTGAATATCTACAGGAATACCCCTACCATCGTCAGATATACTAACTTTATTGTCTGGTAGTAAAATAATTTCAATATTTTTAGCATAACCACCAATCGCTTCATCTATCGCGTTATCTACACACTCCCATATAAGATGATGGACTCCTTCTGTTCCAGTAGAACCAATATACATACCAGGCCTTTTCCTAACAGGGTCTAGCCCTTCAAGAACAAAAATATCTTTTGATGTGTATTCTGTTTTATTTTCTTTTTTAGACATTTTTTCAAAAAAGACTAGATTGAATCTAATCTTTATATATTATTACAATCTTATTTTATCTTAATTAAGCCTTTTAATCAAGCCCTCAAAAAAAGTAAAAGACTTGATTAAAAAATAAAATTATATTACAATCAGATCTATATAGCGGGGTGGTGGAGTAGTACCATGTGAGGCCCATAACCTCAAGGCGCCGGTGCAATTCCGGCCCCCGCAACAATTTCATAGTTTGCCGGCGTAGCTCAGCTGGTTAGAGCGACGGATTCATAAGCCGTAGGTCGGAGGTTCGAGACCTCCCGTCGGCATAACCTAGGGGGCGTAGATCAATTGGTTAGATCGCCACTCTGTCACAGTGGAGGTTGCCGGTTCAAGTCCGGTCGTCCCCGCAGAAAAAAACCATCCTAAGGATGGTTTTTTATATTCCTAGAGTTTTAATTGTTTCCTTATATATGGCTAGAACTTCCTTTGTCTTTTCATAAGATAAATCATAGTCTGGATCGTGAATAATACCATTCCTAACTATCCTAGCCTCTTGTATTTCTACGAAATTATTTATTTCTAATGGTCCTGCTTGTTTTATTTTCTCCTCTGTTGAACCTTTAGTATAACCTATGCTTTCTAAAACTTCATTTAATATGGTATCTGCTTTAATTATTGCTAGCTTATATTCTGCTTCAATCCCTGATTCAACTTGCTTTGATATCTTTTTCCAATCTTTATGATATTTGTCGCTTCCGTAAGGTCTAAACTTTATAAACTCCAGAGCATCTTCAAAAAATTTAAACTTAAGCCAACTCGTTGTAATCAATATATAAACAATAAGAAAAATAGAAAATATTGCAAAAATAAAAAATAGATATCTAGCTATTATAAAGATATTTATAAATGGCGATGGTATAGATAGAGGGTCAATGGCGTATTTTATAATTTCATTTATAAATTCATTTGTTATTTCCATATTTTTTCAAAATATTTAGCTATTTCTAGCATTTTTAAATCTTCAAATTTATTACCCATTAGTTGGATTCCAATAGGAAGATTGTTTATTTTACCACAAGGCATAGAAATTGCAGGGATTCCAGACAAATTAGCAGTTACTGTAAGTATATCTGAAAGATACATTGAAACAGGATTAATATTTTTCTCCCCTATCTTGAATGGTAACTCAGGGCATGTTGGCGAAATGATTATATCAACTTCTTTAAATGCATCATTAAAGTCATTTTCTATTAAATTCCTTATCTTCATTGCTTTGTTGTAGTATGCATCCTTATATCCAGATGAAAGACAATAAGTTCCTAGTATTATTCTTCTTTTAACTTCTAAACCAAAACCATCTCCCCTGTTATTGAAATAACAATCTATTATATCTTTTTTTTCTTTTTTATTGAAACCATACCTTAAGCCATCGTATCTGCTTAAATTAGTTGAAGCTTCTGAAGACATAATAATATAATATACCGGAAGGGCATATTTTGTATGTGGAAGGCTTATTTCTTTAATTTCAATTCCTTTTTTATATAATTTATCTATGCAATCCTTTATCATTTTTTCAATCCTTGGATCTATTCCATCAATAAAATATTCCTTTGGAACACCTATTTTTATTTTAGAAAAATCAATTTCTTTAATCTTTTTGTCTGTTTCTTTTGATGTTGAATCTAGTGGATCTCTGCCAGATATAATATTAAAAACACTTATCGAATCATCTATATTTTTTGTTAAAGTACCGATTTGATCTAGTGATGAAGCTAAAGATATAAGACCTCTTCTAGAAACAGATCCATAGGTTGGTTTTAATCCAACAACTCCACAAAAAGATGCTGGCTGCCTTATTGACCCACCAGTATCAGAACCAAGAGAAAAAACTGACAGCCCTAAAGCAACCGATGCAGCCGAACCCCCAGAAGAACCGCCAGCAACTCTTTCTGGATCATGAGGATTATTAACATTACCAAAAAATGAACTTTCGTTTGATGATCCCATTGCAAACTCATCCATGTTTAATTTTCCTAATATAACCGAACCATTTTTTTTAAGTTTTTCAATGACTTCTGCATCATAGCAAGATTTATGATTTTCTAACATTTTCGATCCAGCAGTATAAAGAATATTCTTAACAGCAATGTTGTCTTTTATTCCAAACGGAATACCTAAAAGATCTTTTTTTATGCCTAGACCAATATCTTTGTCTGAATTATTTGCAAGTTCTAGTGCAAGTTTTTCTGATATCGTAATAAAAGATCCTGATTTATCTTTTTTTATCTTATCAATAAAAAAATTCGTAATCTCAACTACTGAAAAATCATTTTTATTCAACCCCTCTCTAATATCTTTTATTGTCATCAAAGAAAAATTATTCATTTTTTTTCTTAATAACCCTATTAACCTTAAGAAATCCCTCTTTATTATTAAATGACTTCACTAGATCTATACCATTCTCTGACTTTATAGCATTATCATTCCTAAGAGAAGAAGATGTATTCATTTCTTTTAAAGGAACTTTGTCCGTTTTGACTTCTTTGATTTTGTCAACATAATTAATAATTTTAGAAAAATCATTAAAAATAACATCCTTTTCTTCTTCTGTTAAAAATATTCTTGCAAGATTTGTTATTTTATTAAACTCGTCTTTTTCTATCATTATTTTGGTGCCTTAATAATATTAGTATCAACTAACACTTCTTGAAGTTCATCTATGTTTTCTAATACAAATCCTGCTCCACGAGCAACTGCAGTTAATGGATCATCTGCTATTTTTGTTTTTATTTTGGTTTCTTCTGTAATCAAAAGATCTAACCCCCTTAAAAGACCTCCGCCCCCCATTAAATATATTCCCTTAGTCATTATATCAGACAATAGTTCTGGAGGCGTCTCTTCTATCGTAGTCTTTATAGAGGCAATTATTTCTTTCACTGACTTCTCTAAGGCTTTTCTAATATCTTTATCCGTAACAATAATCTCTTCCGGAAGACCGGTTATAATATTTCTTCCCCTAACTGGAACCTCTAATTTTTCTTTAAAAGAGTAAGCCGATCCAATATTGATCTTAATTTCCTCGGCTGTTCTTTCCCCTATCAATAACTTATGTTCTTCTTCTATAAATTTAACGATATCTTCATTAAGCTTATCTCCAGCAACCCTTAAACTTTTCGCAACAACTATCCCACCCAAAGATATTACCGCTACCTCTGTTGTTCCTCCACCTATATCAACAATAAGATTACCCCCAGCATCTTGAACTGGAAGCCTTGAACCAATAGCAGAAGCCATTGGTTCTTCTATAAGATAAACAACTCTTGCCCCTGCACTTTTACCAGCGTCCTGCACTGCTTTCTTCTCTACTTCAGTAACACCAAAAGGAATGCCAACAATTAATCTTGGCCTAAAGCTAAAAATAAAACTATTTTTTCGAGCTTTATCTATAAAATATCTTAACATTTGTTCTGTTGTGTCAAAATCTGAAACAACACCAGAAACCAAAGGTCTTGTTGCTACTATATGAGCTGGTGTCTTGCCAACCATCCTTTTGGCTTCTTCTCCAATAGCTAGTATTTGACCTGTTTTCTGATTAACAGCAACAACCGATGGCTCTGATATTATAATCCCCCTGCCTTTGACATAAACTAAAGAGTTAGCTGTTCCTAGGTCTATGGCAATATCAGTAGATATTTTACCTATAATTTTTTTAAAAAAATCTTTTATTGTTTTTTTTATTTGTTTTATCATCCCATAATATCATTAATTGTTATTAAAATAAAAATAGATATTAAAATAAGAAAAGAGAAAGCTATTGCATTTTTTTCTATCTCCTCACTAACTGGACTTCCTTTTATTTTTTCAATAATTAAGAAAAGTATTCGGCCACCATCTAGCGCTGGTATAGGAATAAGATTAAATATTACTAGCGATATAGAGACAAGGGCCATGACTTGAAGATAGTCAGATATTCCCCTTTCTAATGAACCGATAAAAAAGTCTCTGACTATTCCAACCGGACCAGTAACTTTAACACCTATTGGCATAGGCTCTTTAATTATTAAGTTTTTAACTGAAGTACCTAAGAGATATGCAGTATTAATTGTTGCCCTACCCGTCATAACTGCTCCCTGAAATGGAGCTTCATACCAAGGATATCTTTTATTATCAACTCTTAATAAATAAAAACCCATTACTCCTTTTTCTTCATTAGATATAAGGTTAAAACTATCAATTAAATCACCTCTTTTAATTAAAAAAGATATCTCTTCTCCTTTGTTTTCTTCTAAAAAATCAGTGACGTCAGATTGTTTATTAACTAAAATCTCTTTTTCTCCAAGAGAAAGACTAAGAATAGTGTCATTCTTCTTAATTCCTGATTTCTCAGATGGATAGCCCTCTAAAAAATCAATAACAATAACTTTTGCATTTGGAGCATAAAGAGTGTCATCTATCGAAGATTCAAATCCAATAAACATAACAAAAGTTAATAATATAAAGGCAATTATCCAAAAGGCAACAACACCACCTAGTAATATTAAAATTCTATGAAAAATACTTTTCTCACTAAAACTTCTATTATCCTTAATTTTCTTATCTTCTCCATATAGTCTAACAAAAGCTCCAATTGGCAAAAGGTTTAAAGAATAAACCGTTTCTTTAAATTTTTTAGCAAAGATTCTTGGAGGAATACCAATACCAAATTCTTCAACTTTAACTCCCAATTTTTTTGCAACTAAAAAATGACCTAGTTCGTGAAATGCAACCAAAGCAACTAAACTTATTATTGAAATGAAAATATAAAAAATCATATTAATTATCCATTATTTCTTTCTTTTTTTGACTAGAAATATCTTCTATTTTTTTATTATACTCATCTATTGTTTTTTGAAGATCTTCTTTCCCTTTAAATTTATCGTCTTCCCTAATTGACCCCTCTTTAAATCCATTTTGCATTTCTTTCCAAAATTCTTCCCTTGATCTTCTCAATGAAATCCTGGCTTCTTCAGATTTTTCGTTTAAAATTTTTATTAATTTTTTTCTAAATTCTTCGGTTAATGGTGGTAAATTTATTTTTACTGAATCATTGTCACTAACTGGATTTATCCCAAGATCTGATTGAGAAATGGCTTTTTCTATGTTAGGAATAATTGATTTATCCCATGGTTGAATAACTATGATTCTTGTTCCTGGTATATTTATCGAAGCAATTTGTTTTACTGGCATCTTTGAATCATAAGAATCAACTACTATATTTTCAACTAAAGATGGTGTTGCTCTACCAGTTCTTATTCCCGTTATGTCTTTTTCAAAAAAAGATATAACTCTATCAAACTCGTTGCGTGCTTCTTTTATAATATTTTTTAAATCCATATTTTTATAAATTCATAATTAAAACTTCTAATACCATGTTTTTATTTGTATTTGTTTTAAAAACAATATTTATATGTTTTTCTATTAATTCCAATGATTTTTTAATTTTTAAAAAAGATTGGTTTACCTTAAATCCTTCTGCTTTCTTTCTCATCAAAGATCTGAAATAATTTAGCCACATAACCATTAAGTCTTCTAGCTCTTCTGTGTTTTCTGTTATCTTTTTAATATAGTTAAATTTTTTATATATAGGGGTAGATTCAGAAATAATATCTATAAATTCTTTCATCTTATTCTTTCGTTCGTTTATTTTATCTATATCGTTCATTAAATCTATCGCTATTCCTGGTTTATTAAAAGAAAAGAGTGTTATTTTTTCTATTTCTTTTGAATCATTTTTCTCTAAAAATAATCTTATCTCTTCTTCTTGAACTGAAAAAAACTTAATTTTTACAGATCTAGACCTAACTGTTGAAAGAATCATGTCAGGATATTCTGTAATAAATATTATAATTGATTTTCCTTCTGGCTCTTCCAATAATTTTAAAATAGAATTCTGGGCATCTTTATTCATCAAATGAGCATCATCTATAATAGCTATCTTAAATTCTGCTATATTTGGTTTTAGTGAAAATTTATTTATTATTTTCCTAATTTCGGGTATTTTAATTTCTTTTCCTAGGGAAGATATTAACGTCAAATCTGGATGATTTCCCTTTTTAAAGCTATTACAAGATTCAAGATTGTTGTAATCGTCTTTAGCGCAAAATAATTTCTCAACAAAATCTAGTGCTATCTTTTTTTTACCTAACTTTGATGGTCCTTCAAAAATCATTGCATGAGGTATTTTTCGAGTTAAAATCATTTTAGATAATATCTCTTGCTGTTTTTTATGACCAATTATCATTTCTTTTTCATTATACTTCTTTTGTAAAAATCTAGATTCTCTAAAACAATTCCTGTTCCCTTAGCAACGCAAACAAGTGGATTTTCCGCTATAAAACAAGGGACACCTGTGCTTTGAGATATAAGAATATCAATATTTCTAAGCAATGATCCGCCACCAGCGACAACCATGCCCTTATCCATTATATCTGCTGATAATTCTGGTGGCGTCTCTCTTAAAACCTGCCTTATTGTTTTTATTATTTCTTCTAATGTCTCTCCTATAGCTTCTGCTATCTCATTTGATCCAATAATTATATTTCTAGGTAAACCCAACGCTAAGTCTCTTCCTCTTATTTCCATCTTTTTTTCTTCGGGCTCAGATATTGCCGTTCCTATATTAATTTTTATAGATTCACCTGTTTGAAGGCCTATAGCCAATTTATATTTCTTTTTAACGTATTCTATTATTGAAGAATCTATTTTGTCTCCAGCGGTCCTTAATGAGCTATACGTGACTATACCACCCAAAGATATTACAGCTACCTCTGTCGTACCACCCCCTATATCAACTATCATGTGACCAGAGCAAGAATTAATTGGTATTCCGGCTCCAATTGCTGCCAGTATTGGCTCTTGAGTTAAATATACAGATTTAGCACCAGCAAGAGATGCAGCTTCTATGACTGCTCTCTTCTCTGTTGATGTTATTCCTGCTGGAACACCAATAACTAGCTCTGGCTTAATAAATTTAAAAAAACCCATTGCTCTCTTTATAAAATGTCTTATCATGACCTCTGTTATCTTATATTCAGCAATAACACCATCTCTTAACGGTCTATAAACCTTAATTGTGTCTGGCGTTCTACCCATCATCTCCTTAGCCTCTAGCCCAACCGCTAAAACTCTGTTTTCAGATATAGAAACGGCAACAACTGATGGTTCTTCAACGATAATACCCTTCCCTGGTATAAAAACCAAAGAATTACAGGTACCCAAATCAATTCCTATTTTTCTAGTTAACATATTTTTATAATAATATTTTTTCTATATTAATTCTTTTTATATCTGCTCCTATTTTCTGAAGTCTTTCTTCTATTTTCTCATAACCCCTATCAACTTGAGATATGTTATTAATTATAGTAATTCCTTTGGCCGCTAAGCCAGCGATAATTAAAGCCACGCCCCCTCTAAGGTCAAATGTTCCTAGTTCTGCCCCATAAAGATTCGTTGGACCATTAACAACAGCTCTGTGAGGGTCGCAAAAAACAATCTCTGCACCCATTTTATTTAACTCTTCTAAATATTTTAATCTACCGTCATAAAGTGGATCTTGTATTAGTGTCATTCCTATTGTTTGGGTCGCCATAACACCAAAACAAGACTGTAGGTCGGTTGGTATTCCAGGATAAGGAGATGTTTGAATCTTGTCTATTTTCATATTATTAGACTTTTCTACTATAACTGAATTTTTGCTTACTATTTTTATATTGGCTCCAGCTGATATTATTTTTTTAAAAAACAAATCAAGATGATTAATTGGAACATTATTTACCTGAACCCTACCACCAACCGTAAGAGTCATCAATATATATGTTCCCGCTTCTATATAATCATAGCAAATAGAATGATTGGCACCAGAAAGATTTTTCTTACCTAAAATATTTATAGTATGATTTCCACCACCATTAATATTAACACCCATTTTTTGAAGAAAAATTATCAAATCTTGTACATGAGGTTCACAAGCCGCAATTTTAATTATCTTTTTTTCAGGTAAAAGAGAACAAGCCATTAATATGTTCTCTGTTGCCGTAACAGAAAACTCATCTAATACTATTTCTCTACTTTTGATTTTTTTATTTAATTTTAAAGAATATACTTTATTTTTTTCTGAATATTTACCACTATTTTTATCAAGGTTAGAATTTGTCTGAGAAACATTAACGCTAGCAATACTCTCAAATGCTTTTAGGTGTGTTTCTATGGACCTTGTACCAATTATACAACCACCTGGATGAGTTATCTCTACAAAACCACACCTTGCTAAAATTGGTCCCAAGATAAGAATAGATGATCTCATTTTAGAAATTAATGATTTATCTAGCTTTTTAGGATCTATGTTTTTAGCCTCTATTTTTATTTCATTTTCAGATAACCAGTCAATTTTTGCTCCAAGACTTTTTATTAATTCAATCATTCTAAAAACATCTTCTATTAATGGTATATTAGAAATAATGCAGGGTTTTTTTGTTAATAGCGTTGCTGCAATTATTGGAGTTGCGGCATTTTTAGATCCCCTAACATCTATACTTCCGTTTAGTGGTTTACCTCCTTTTATTATAAATTTTTGAATCATATTTATTTTATTTATATTATTTTAACCTATAAAAATAGGCTTGGCAAGTGTATCTAAATAATATAAAATAACTCTATGTATAAAAATAAAATATTTTTTTCAATAATAATACTATTCTTAATAGTATCGCCATCTGCCGTTCTTTATTCTAGGGGTTATAGAATTGATTTTGATAAATTTAATATTGTTCAAACCGGTTCTTTTTATTTTAAGATTAATCCTAAAAATTCCGAGATATTAATTCTTGAAAAAGATTTTAAAATTAACAGAAAAACTGATTTATTTTTTGGAACTATATATATTGAAAACTTAATTCCTAAAAAATATAGTGTTACAATAAAAAAAGAAGGTTACTATCCTTGGAAAAAGAACTTAAAAATAAATCAAGGTATCGTTACTAAGGCTGAAAACATAACCTTAATTCCAAGGAAAATAGATTTTACTTCAGTAGAAAATGTTATAGATTTTTTTACAACAGAAAAAGACTTTATTTTTATCTTAAAAGAAAATGACAATGAATGGAGTCTTGTTTCGTATAATTTAACTGATAATAAAAAAAGTTTATTATTGTCTTCAAGCGACACTAATCTTAATAATTCTAGCGACTTAAAGGTGATATCAAGTAATGATAATAAAATATTAGGATCAATTAAAAAAAATGGTAATGATATTTATTTTGTCATCGAAGATAAGAAAGATGTCTTTTTTATAGATAAAAAGACAAAAGTTAAAATAAATCCAAACAAAGAGCATGAAGTTCTCTATATTGAAAACGATACTTTATTTTCTTATGATTACAAGAAATATGAGTCTTACGTAATTTCAGAGAAAATAACAAGTTATGAAATAGATGATCGTGGTGTAGTTTTTTTAATCTCAGAAAACAATATCTTAACTGAAAATGAAGATCTAGTTTTAGAGTTACCCAAAAAATTAAAACAAGAAAACATTGAGCTATATATACCAAAAACATCTAATATGATAATAAAGGAGAACAATAACTATTATTCTGTAGAAAACGAATTATTATTTATTTCAGAAAATAAACCAATTATTTCCCCTGATTATAATAAAATAGCCTACTTTAATGATCATGAATTAAGGCTTTTCTCAATCGATAAAATAAACGAAGAGGTTTCAAAAAAATATGGGAACGACATCTTTTTAACCAGATTCTCTGAAGAAATAAAATCTATATATTGGATTAATTCTGACTATATAGCTTTAAACACAAAGAACGGTATAAAAATCGTAGAAATAGATAATAGAGATAATTTAAATATTGTTGATTTAATCGTTGGTTTAAATAAAAAGATGGGTTTTGATATTTCAACAAAAAAAATATTCTTTTTATCTAATCAGACGTTATTTATATCAAAAAGCCCTATATACTAAAACCACCCTTTTAGGGGGTGGTTAACATGAATGGTATTATCTTTTTTTCCATTGAGGAGCTCTTCTAGCTCTTTTAAGACCAAATTTTTTCCTTTCTCTTTGTCTTGGGTCTCTAGTAAGATAACCTGCTCTCCGCAGTCTTTTTTTAAATTCAGGATTAAAAACTACCAATGCTCTAGATATCCCATGTCTTGATGCTTCTGCTTGAGAGTTTATTCCTCCACCTTTAACAACAACCGAAACCCTAAACTTATCATCACAACCCATTTTAGTTAGGGGTGAAATAAATACCTTTTGAAGTTCTTTTGTTGAAAAGTAAGATTCGTAGGGCTTATCGTTAACTATTATTTCTTTTTTACCTTTTGCATAAAGACGAACCCTTGAAGTAGATG
The DNA here is from genome assembly GCA_964452925.1 of uncultured Candidatus Saccharibacteria bacterium. Lineage (GTDB taxonomy): Bacteria > Patescibacteriota > Minisyncoccia > Minisyncoccales > CSSED10-335 > CAYVNL01. Next base: position 4,951 of record CAYVNL010000065.1, on the reverse strand, counting down.
TTTTTCTTCTACCAACTGCTTCAAAATAAAAATCTTTTTTTTCTGCTTCTTTTAATATCTTCTCACTTTGATTGTTTTCTTTTGCTTCTAAATCAACAACATCAGAATCTTTTTTCTTCTTAATGGTTTCTTTTACTTTTAAATCACCAGCAGCGTTAGAATCTTTTTTCTTTTTAACAACCTTTTCTTTTGCTTTGATTACCTTCTTTTTTTCTATTTCTTTTTTTTCTTCAGCCATATTCTATTTTATCTTTAATCTTTTGATCATCTTAGATCTTAATTTATTTTTTGGAAGCATTCCCATAACCGCTCTTCTTATCGTTTCCCCTGGTCTTCTTAGGTCAAGGGATTCCATTGATTCTTTTTTTATCCCTCCAAGATATCCGCTATGACGATAATATTGTTTTTGATTCTTTTTCTTGCCTGTTGCTTTTATCTTGTCTGAGTTTTCTAAAACAACTATAGCTCCATCATCTTTATGAGGATAAAATTGAGGCTTGTCTTTACCTCTTAAAATGATTGCTATTTCTGATGCAAGCCTTCCCAAAGACTTTCCGGTACCATCTATTTTGTATGTTTCTCTTTCCATGTTTTTATAATAATTCTATAAATACCATCTTTGAACCATCACTTTTCCTAGGTCCAATTTTAATTATTCTAGTATAACCACCTGACCTATTTTTATATCTTACAGAAAAATCATCTATCATTTTTTTTACAACATCCTCAGAAAAAAACTTAAGAAGATGCCTTCTTGATGATAGGTTTTGTTTTTTTGCTTTTGTAATTTTCTTTTCTGCAAAAACAGACAACTCCTTAGCTTTTGCTTCAGTGGTTTTTATTTTTTCGTTTAAAAAAAGCTCTCTAGCTAAAGAACACATCAATGCCTTTCTTTGATCTTTTTTTCTTGATAAAATTCTACCCTTTACTTTCTTTCTCATAAACTAAAATTCTACGTTAATTTTTTTTAACTTTTTAGTGATTTCTTTAATGCCTCCATCGCCCATTCCATCAATCTTAATTATTCCTTTTTTTCCCTTTTTTACTATTTTTGAAACTGTCTTAATGTTATTCTTTTCTAGTATGTTCGCTATCCTAGAGCTTATTCCAATATCTTCTATTTTCATTTTCTCTACTTCCGTCTTTTCTTCTTTCGCTGGTCTTTCTATCTCTTTTACTTCAATATCTTTATTTTCTTTTTTAACTGATTCTTCTTTTCCTAGTAATAATTGAAAGTGATCTACTAATATTTTAGATGATTTTTTGAATGCTTCTTCTGGGTTAATTGTACCATCTGTCTCTATCTCTAGAAAAAGTCTATCAAAGTCAGTTCTCTTGCCAACTCTCATGTTTTCAACCCTAAAATTAACATTCTTTATTGGGGTAAATATAGCATCTACTGATATTTGTCCAACTTCAAGTTTTTCTCTTTTTTCTTGATCTGAAACAACGTATCCTAGTCCTCTTTCTATTAACAATTCCATATTAAGTTCTGATTTTTTATCTGTTAAAGTTACTATATGAGAATCTTTATTTATTAGCTCTACCTGAGACGGTATCTCTAAGTCAGATCCTTTAACTTTTTTCTCTCCTTTAATTTTTAAAAATACTTTTTCTGGACCATCTGAATAAATCTTGAATCTTAATTTTTTAATATTTAATATAATTGTAATAACGTCCTCTAGTACCCCCTCTATTGCAGAAAACTCATGATGACATCCTTCTATTTTTAATTGAGTTATGGCTGCTCCTTCAAGCGAAGAGAAAAGAACTCTTCTTAAGCTATTACCTATCGTCATACCATAACCAGGATAAAGCCCCTCTATTTCAAAGATGGCTTTGTTTTCTTCTTTTTTCGTTATTTTTGGTTTGGAAGGTAAAGAAATCATGTTTTTATTTTTTATTTTTTATTTTGAGTAAAATTCAAATATAAGAGAGGTTTCTATCGGAATATTTGCTTCCTCTAAGGTAGGAAACTCTATTATCTTTCCTTTTAGATTACTTTTATCTAGCGAGATCCATACCGGAGGATTTAAAGATTTAATTTTATTTTTTAATTCTTGAAATTGTTTTTTATTTTTTGATCTATCCCTAACTTCAACCTCATCTCCTTTTTTCAAGTGATATGATGGTATGTCAACTTTTTTTCCATTAACATTAAAGTGACCATGACCAACTATTTGTCTTGCCTCTGAATGAGAAGATGCAAAACCCATCCTAAAAACAGTATTATCTAGCCTACTCTCTATTCTTTTTATAAGAAGGTCTCCTGTACTAACTTCACCGTCTTTATTTTTGCTGGTAAGAACTTCTTTTACATATCTACTAAATTGTTTTTCGCTAAGATTATACCAATTTCTAATCTTTTGTTTCTCCATTAAACCTTTTCCATATTCTGAAATTTTTTTATTTCTAACCTTAGATCTTATTCCTGGTGGATAATTTCTTTTAATAACTTCACATTTCTGACCAAAACAACGCTCTCCCTTTAGAAAAAGCTTAACACCTAATCTTCTACAAATTTTACATTTTGCTTCTTTCATATATTATACTCTTCTTGATTTTTTAGGTCGACAACCATTGTGAGGTATGGGCGTAATGTCTTTTATTGAAATTATTTCCATTCCTTTTGAAGCCAAAGATCTAATCGCTGAATCCCTACCACCACCTATTCCTTTAACAAAAATTGAAACCTTATCAATGCCTATTTTTTGAGCTTTTTGAGCTAAAACTTCAGCAACTTTAGACGCTGCAAACGGGGTCGCTTTTTTACTACCCTTAAACCCTATGTTTCCAGAAGTTGACCAAGCCAATGTATTGCCCTGTGAATCAAAAAGACTAATTATTGTATTATTATAAGAACAAAATATATGAATCCTTCCCTCCTTTAGTCCTCTTGATTTACTCTTAGAACTTTTAACCATCTCTTTATCTAGTTTTTCTTTTTCAGAAAGAAGTTCTTCTTTTGTTTTTTCTATAATTCTTTTTTTGCCCATAATATTATTTATTTAGGTGAAGGTGCAGATTTTCTTCCTGAACCAACCGTTTTCCTTGTGTTTCCCCTAACCGTCCTGCTGTTTGTTTTTGTTCTTTGCCCTCTAGCTGGTAGTCCTTTGGAATGTCTAGATCCCCTCCAACAACCTATTTCTTTTAGTCTTTTGATATTCATCATTATATCTTTCCTTAAGTCTCCTTCAATTCTATATTTCTTTTCTATAGCCTCTTTTAGCTTTTGAACTTCTTCTGGGGTAAGTTCTGATGTTTTTTTATTTTTATCTATATTAACCTCATCTAAAACCTTGCTACTTAAAGAAGGTCCTATTCCTAGGATATATCTTAAAGATATCTCTATTTTTTTATTTTCAGGAAGATTTACTCCTGCAATTCTTGGCATATTTTTATCCTTGTCTTTGTTTATGTTTTTTGTTTATGCATATTACATAAACTCGGCCTTTTCGCCGAACAATTTTACAGTCCTTGCAAATTTTTTTTACTGATGATTTAACTTTCATTTTTTTCTATAGACAATTCTACCTCTGGTGTCGTTAAGGCTAGACATTTCAATCGTAACAACATCACCAGGCAAAACTCTAATTCTATACATTCTCATTTTTCCTGCGAGATGAGCCATTATCTCTCCTCCATCATCAAGCTTTACTTTAAAATGAGCGTTTGGTAATGATTCGATTATTGTGCCTTGTTTTTGTATGACCCCTTTATTTATATTCATTTTATCGAGAACTAACTAAAAGCTTAGCTAATGGAGAATATCAAAAACTTAAGCTTAAGTCAAGTATTAGCTTTACTATAAATCAATTATGGTTTTAATTTTTATTCTTTTTGTGTTAGGAATTTTTTTTATCCAAGAAGGCCAACTATTAATTTCCATTTTCTCTATTTCTTCATAGTCGCTAAATATAATCCTAGCTTCATTAATTTTTTTACCACTAATCTTCTTTTTTATTAATTCGTCTATAATAGATGGATAATAAAAAACTGAAGACTCAACAGATATATCAAAATTATTGCTTCTATTTATTTTTATTTCTGGTTTATATGTAAAAGTTAGGCTTTCCTTGTACAATCTATTTATAAAGACATCTTTTTCTTCTTTAATTCTTGAAAAGAAAAAACCTTCTAAGAACTTAATTAAATCACTTTCTTTAAAAGAAGAAACCCTAACCTCTGCCTTTAAAGAATATGTAAAGCCATCGTTTCTTTCGCCTATTTCCGGACTAACAGATTCTTCTGTTATAATAATATCAACAAGTTCTTCTTCAAAAATAAATCCCTCCGAACTATCGTTAATATCTTTTTCTGTCTCGTTAATTATTTCTAACATAATAACTTCCTTGGCCTCTTTTACGTCTTTTTCCGTAACTTTTTTAAAACTACCCATAAAACCACCGGTTATTGGTTCATTGTTTTCTGCATGAATTGATGTATACATCACCGTCCCTTGAAGTCCAGGAATTGAAAATTTTGTATTTTTATCTAAGTTATAATCTTCTCCTGATTCAACTGCCCTAACGATTACACTAGCTTCTCCAGGAATAAACCTACCACCATCTTGAGTTCTTCCAGGGATAACAACTCTTTCCGTAGACCTAAAAAGCTTTCCATCTGAAGACATGAATCTAGTTTCGGCAACAAGTGTTTGTGATTGAGCTGAATGATTATTGTAGATCGTTAAAAGTCCTTCTGCTTTTTTTTCTTCTACTTCAGTTCCAGAAGAAAGAAAGTTTTTAGAAATATTTTTTTGCATCACTATAGTTTTTCCAGGAATAATTCCTAATTCAATATCGTGGTGAAAGGACTCCATATTAACCTCAACAAGATCATCGTAAAAAATTTCTTTTGTTTCAGGCCAAATAATAATATCTACACCTAAAAATAATGAATAAAAAGAAAATACAATAATTGGAATTATAAAAAATAAAACCATTAATAA
>CAYVNL010000064.1:0-9506 GCA_964452925.1 uncultured Candidatus Saccharibacteria bacterium | reverse complement strand
AATTTTAAAATTCTATCAGGTATTTTCTTGTTAAGTTTTCTTATTTTTTCTAGAAAAATAAAGTTTTTAGCATGACTAAGATGAAGGGTTGGTGCAGTTGCATCTAATCCAATATAAAATCTCATTTTTTTTCCACTTAAAAGTTTTTCTTTAAGAGATTTTTTTGATGGAAAAACTTCAACTATTGTTCCGCGATCAAGTATCTCATCTATTTTTATAGGATCTGTTATTATTTTTGTCATATTTAAATTCTACCAAAAATAATTTATTTTTGCTATACTTTAAAAAAATGAAGAAACATAAAAAAATATATAGAAAATCTCTAAGACTTTTAAATAAAAAGTTGTTTCAGTTACTGTTTTTGTCTTTTCTTTTATTTGTAACTTTTTCTCTTTCCGTTTTTCTTTATTACGCAAAAGATCTTCCAAGACCAGAAAGCTTTACAGAAAGACCTTTTGTGGAGCCTACTAAAATATATGACCGAACAGGAGAAACTGTTCTTTACGCAATATATGGAGAAGAGAAGAGAGACGTTGTTCCTTTAAGTCTTATGCCAGACCATTTAATTCATGCCGTAATATCAGCGGAAGATAGTCGTTTCTATAGCCATTTTGGGGTTGACTTCAGAGGAATAGCAAGGTCTTTTATTCAAAATATAAAAAAGGGTAGCAGAGCTCAAGGAGGATCAACTATATCTCAGCAATTAATTAGATCAACTTTTCTTTCGGGAGAAAAAACAATAAGCAGAAAAATAAGAGAAGTTATTTTAGCAATTGAACTTGATAGAAGATATTCTAAAGACGAAATTATAGGTTTCTATTTAAACCAAGTTCCTTTTGGAGGAAATTCTTATGGAGTAGAGGCAGCTTCTCAAAGTTTTTTCAATAAAAATGTCTCTAGTTTAACTGTCCCTGAATCAGCTATACTAGCCTCTCTAATTAAAGCTCCTAGTAGGCTTTCTCCTTACGGTCCAAACAAAGAAGATTTAATTATCAGAAAGAATTATGTGCTTGATAGGATGGCTTACCTTGGTTACATATCAGAAGAAGATCTTATTTCTTTTAAAGAAGAAGAGGTGTTTTTTTCTCCAACAAAAGAACTAATGAAGGCTCCGCACTTTACATTAGAAATAATCGATTATTTAATTCAAAATTATGGAGAAGAATATTTAAAAACTAGCGGACTAAAAGTATATACAACTATTGATTGGGACCTTCAAAAAGAAGCTGAAAAAATAATAAAAGAAAGGTTTGAAATAAATAAATTCTTTAATTCTTATAACTCTTCTTTGGTTGCTTTAGATCCTGACACTGGAGAAATTCTTTCTATGGTTGGTTCTGTTGATTACTCTAAAAGCTCTATACCACTAGGATGTGTTCCTGGTAAAAACTGTCTCTTTGAGCCATATCCAAATGTATCCTTAAGAGAAAGACAACCCGGATCCGCTTTTAAACCTTTTGTTTATGCTGACGCTTTTAAAAAAGGTTATACAGAAAACACTATTGTCATAGATGAACCGATAAACATAGCCGACTATGAACCTCAAAACTATGATGGTCTTTTTAGGGGTCCAGTTACATTAAGAGAGGCGTTAGCTCAATCGTTGAATGTTCCTGCAGTTAAGGTTCTTCATGAATTTACTAGCGTTAAGGATAGTATCAAGACCGCAACAGACTTTGGCATAACAACCCTCGATAAACCAGCGTCTTTTTATGGCTTATCTTTAGTCTTAGGAGGAGCTGAAGTAACTCTTCTTGAGATGGCTTCTGCTTATGCTGTTTTCGCTTCTAAGGGATTTTACGTTACTCCTAGTTATGTTTTAAAAATAACAGACTCCAATGGAAATATTATTGAACAAAAAAAACCTACACCTAGAAAGGTTATAGATTCTCAAATAACAGAAACGATAAACAGTATACTATCAGACAATGAAGCTCGTTCTCCAGCTTTTGGAGAAAAATCTATAATTAATATAGATAGCGTCTCTGTTAAAACGGGGACAACTCAAGATTTTAAAGATGGCTGGGTTATAGGATATAATCCATCTATCGTTGTTGGTGTTTGGTCTGGTAATAACGACAACACCTCTATGGTAAATGCTCCTGGCGTTGTTGTTTCTGGCCCTATATGGAGAAATCTTTTTGATTATTATTTATCAAGATAATCTTATTGTTTTATTGGCATTACGATATATAAAAAACTTGAATCACCAACAGGTCTAAAAACACCAGGGTCTGTGTTGTTATTTATTTCAAAGGAAACTTCGTTGCTTTTAATATTAGAAAGTCCCTCTATTAAATATTTATAATTAAAAGATATTGTTTCTTTTTTTCCTTTTAATTTTACAGACACAAAAGAACTATGATTACCAGTCTCTGGGTTTTCGCTTATAATTTCTATGTTTTTTTTGTCTGGATTTATCTTGAGAATAATCTCTCCTACTTTACCACTAAAAAGACTTGCTGCTTTTATTTGGTTTATTAGTTCTCCTCTATTAACAATAGCTTCTGTTTGGTTTTTTCTTGGTATTATTTCTTCGTAATTAGGATATTCTCCTTCTATTTGACGAGATATAAGTTTTATTTTGGGTTCAGATACTTGTGTTGTTATTAGTTCAAAAAGAGCTTGGTTGTTTCCTGATATAATTTTTATATCCCCTTCTTTTTCGCTAAATATATGAATAATTTCTTTCGCTGTTTTCTGAGGTAATATAAAAGAAAAATCACTACCACTAATATTGTTTTTTATATCTATTATTTTTTCTCCCAATCTATAACTATCCGTTGCTGCTATTTTTATCTTGTTTTTATCTATCTTGATAAAAATTCCTGATATTTCTGGTCTTGTAGTAGAAAACGAAGGTATATCTACTAGTTGAGATAAACTCCTACAAAAAGAACTTGAATTAACTTGAATTATGTTTTTTTCTGATATGTTTGGTATTATAGGAAAATCTTCTGAACTAAAACCTTTTATTTCTGTATTATAGTCATCACACACTAATTTTAAATTATTTTTAGACGAAGTTATTTCTATTACTTTTTCTGGTAGAAAGCTAATAAAATTAGATAAAATTGAAGCAGGGATAACAACACTTCCTTTTTCTTCTGTTTTAGAAGATATTAACCATTCTACCCCTACTTCAAGATCAGTAGCTGATATTTTAATTTTATTATCAACTGATTCAATTAATATATTTTTTAATATAGGTAAAGACATTGACTTAGAAGAAATTCTTTCCGCTATATTAACACCTTCTTTTAAGTTTAATTTATTAATCTTTAATTTCATATATAATTTATTATTATTAGTAATTTATTAAAATAATTTTTATTAAGTTTAATTAGCTTTATTTTTTAAGATGATTAACTGTTAATTATATAGTTGTCTAATTGTTGTTATTTTTGTGGAAAAAACAACAACAAAAATTATCCACAAATTATAAACTAATAATCAGCTGCTTTATCAACTCCAATTCTTCTTTGAAACTTTCGTTATTTTTTAATTCTTTTTCTATTTTTTTAAACGAATGAATTACTGTTGTATGATCTTTACCTCCCAATTTTCTACCAATAAAAGGGTAGGAAGATTTTAGTTCGGTTCTTAAAAGATACATAACAACTTGCCTTGGTTTAACTATCTCTTTTTTCCGAGAAGAATCAATTAAATCTTTTTCTTTAATGTCATAAAAATTAGAAACAGCTTTTATTATTTTTTTAGGAGTAATTATGTTAGTTGATGACTGAAATATCCCCTTAAGTATTTCTTTTGATTTATCTAAAGTTATTAGTTGTTTTCCTAGATTTTGATGAGCTATTAGTTTATTTAAAGCTCCTTCTAGTTCTCTGATGTTTTTTTGAACATTGTTTGCTATAAAAAGATAAACATCTTCAGGGAAGTTAACGTTTTTTTCTTGAGCTTTTGTTTTAAGTATAGCTATTCTTGTCTCTGTGTCAGGATAACCAACATCGGTTATCATTCCCCCTTCAAATCTAGACCTTAATCTTTCTGCTAATGATTGAATTGACCGAGGGGGCCTATCAGAAGATATTATTATTTGTTTATTTTTTTCATATAAAACATTAAAGGTGTGAAAAAATTCTTCTTGAGTTTTTTCTTTTCCAGACAAAAACTGGATATCATCAATTATAAGAACATCTATTTCACGGTATTTTAGTTTAAACTCTTCCATGCACTTATTTCTTATAGAAGAGACAACCTCAGAGGTAAACTTTTCAACAGAAACATACTTAACTCTTTTATTAGGGAAGTTTTTTATAGTTTCATTACCTATGGCTTGCATTAAATGTGTTTTTCCTAGGCCAACACCACCATATATAAACAAGGGATTGTATAGGGATCCTGGGTTTTGAGCAACTGCCTGAGCTGCCGCATGAGGAAGCTCATTAAAAGGACCCACAACGAAACTATCAAAGGTGTATTTTGGATTTAGGTTTGTTTCTTTGTCTATTGTAAACTCTGCAAACTCTAACTGAGAAGAACTTACGGAGTTGTTTATGTTTTTTTTCGTATTTTTTACAGACAATTTCGTATCAATAGAATAGGTTATTTTTTTTATCTTGTCATCAACAATGTTGTTTATTGTTTTTAGTAGTATTTTATTATATTTATTTTCTAGCCATTCTTTAGCGAAAGAATTGGGTACCGACACGACAACACTAGAATTGTCTATTGAAACAATTTCAGTATCTTTAAACCATGTGTTGAAATTAGCTTGAGAAATATTAAGATTTATTTGGGAGAGAACTAATCCCCATACATCTTTATTTGTCATATTTTTAGATTAAAACTATTATATCACAAGAGACAAAAGTAAAAAGACTTAAATTAGAGGCGAAAAAGCAACTAACTGTTTAAAAGAAGTGGATATTGTGTGGACTAAAAAAACAACAAATAAATATCTTTTTATTTGACTTTTCGCTTTAAAAAAAGTAGAATTTCAGAACAGTTTAATAAAAGAAAAAATGTCTATAACATATCAACCTAAAAAAAGAAAAAGAAAAAGATCACACGGTTTCTTGAAAAGATCGAGCTCTTCTTCTGGAAAAAGAGTTCTTAGTCGCAGAAGAAGTAAAAAAAGAAAAAAGATCACAGTTTAACTATAAATGCTACCTTTTAAAAATAGACTTAAAAAAAAGAAAGATTTTGAAAAAGTTTTCAGCTCTAATCTTTTTTTTTCATCTAATCTAATTTTAGTTAAGCAAAAGGAAAACGAAAAACAAGAAATAAGGATTGGGTTTGTTGTTTCCAAAAAGATATCAAAGAAAGCAGTTGAAAGAAATAAAATAAAAAGAATCCTTAGAGATCAGACAAGGCACATGCTAGATCAACTAAAAAAGGGAACAGATATAGTTGTCATAGCAAGAAAACCATTGTTATTTGCAAGCTTTAAAGAAGTAGAAAACGATTTAAAAAATGTTTTTTTAAGACTAGGAGTTATAGAATAAAATGATAAAAGAACTGTTTACAATCTTATTATATCAACCATTAATGAATGTCTTGGTTTTTTTATATGAAACAATACCAGGAAAAGATTTTGGTTTAGCGGTTATAGTTACAACTATTCTTATAAGACTAGCGTTGTTTCCCTTAAGCGCAAAAGGTGTTCGTGCTCAAAGGGCGATTAATGAAATACAACCAGAAATTAAAGAGATACAAAGAAAATATAAAGAAGACAAGGAAAAACAGACAAAAGAAATATTAGCTGTATATAAAAAAGCGAAAATAAGCCCATTTTCTAGCTTTTCTCCAATTCTAGTTCAATTACCAGTCTTAATTGCTCTTTATAGAGTTTTCTGGGACGTTCAAGGAACTAACTTTTCAAAATTTCTCTATAGCTTTATTTCTTTTCCAGGAGAGATAAACTCTCTTTTTTTAGGGATAGATATATCTAAATCAGGGCTTATAGAAAGCAATGGCTCAAGTTCTTTTCTGTTGGGCAATATGATAATTATTATTGCGGCTGGAATAGCTCAGTTTTTTCAGATGAAAATGATAACAAATCGTCAGAAAAAAGAAAAGAAGAAAAAAGATCCATCTTCAGAAATGGCAGAAAATATGCAGAAAAAGATGATATATTTCTTTCCTTTTTTTACGATATTCATATTATTAAGACTTCCTTCTGTTATAGGTCTTTATTGGTTAACAAGTACGTTGTTTTCGATAATTCAGCAACACTTTATTCTTAAAAAAATATGAACAATATATATACCGAAAAAATAAAAAAAGAAGTAGAGCTTTTCTTTGAAAAAATGGAGACAACAATAAAAGAGATAAATATTGTTGTGGATGATGGAATGTTCTTTGTTAGTGTCTATGTAGATGATCCGAAAACATTAATAGGAGAAAGAGGTCAAACTCTTTTAGAGGTTCAACATCTTTTAAGAATATTAATAAAAAAAAGAGCCCAAGAAGATATTTTATTAGAGCTAGACTTAAACGATTATAAAAAGAAAAAAAGAGAAGCATTAAGAGAGATAGCAAAAGATATTGCAGACGAAGTTTCTTTTTATAAAAAAGAAAAAACACTACCACCAATGAATTCCTATGAAAGAAAAGTTATTCACGTTGCGCTTAAAGAGAGAGAAGATGTTCAAACAGAAAGCTCTGGAGAGTCCCCAGAGCGTAGAGTTATAGTTAAGCCAGTATAATTATTTAAAAGATTTTTTTTCTTTTTCCATCTTAACAACTTCCTCGGGGGAAGTTGTTATTATTTTATCTTCACCTGGAGAAGCAACTATCTTTATGGCAACATGTTTTTGTCCTGCAAAAAATATCCCCTCTCCGATTGATCCTTCAAGTAATATCATCTTTTCTTCATCAGTTAAAGAAAATATTTTCTGAACCTTATTTATTATCGCAGGAGACTGCTTTAAAAGCGTTTTAAGAGCTGAATTGTTTATTATTGGTTGTCCATAGCTTGATCTCATAAAATCAGATACATCTTGAGTTATTGTAGTTACTCCCATCCAGTATTTCCTAGATCTTTTTACTAGTCCATAGAGGAAAGATGCACCATCTTCTGATTGCATTATCCACCAAGCCTCATCCACAATTAATATTCTTTTCTTCATAGAGGAGGTCATCGTTTTCCATATATATCTCATTATTATAAACATCGCCATAGGACGAAGCTCTTCTTCTAGTCCTCTTATCCCAAAAACAGTTAAACCATTGCTCATTGAAACATTTGATTTTTGGTTAAAGAATTTTTCATAACTACCACTAGTGAATTTTTTTAGTCTCCTAGCAAGAGATTCGCTTCCTTTCATGTTTTCTAGAACTTGTTCTAGGTCAGACATTGTTGGTATCTTTTCGTTCCATGTTGATGGGTCGCTTTCAGGAGTAATGTCTTTAGAGTTATATGTTTCTTTTATTGCTTGATCTATGATTGCATCTTCTTCAGGAGTTAATCCTCCAAGCATAAGTCTTAATAATCCAACTAAGTTGATTGAACTAGAAGTTAATATGTCTTCAGCTCTTTCGTCTTCTTTGGGTAGTGGTAGGTCAAAAGGATTGATGTGGTTATCAGACGATAGTGATATGTTATAGAAAGAACCACCGACAGACTCAGCCAATGCTTTGTATTCGTTTTCAGGATCTATTATAATAACATCGATGCCTGTCATTAGGTATCTTAACGCTTCTAACTTAACTAGATACGACTTTCCAGAACCTGAAGTTCCAAATATTATAGAGTTTGGATTTTCTAAACTAAACCTATCAAATAAAATTAAAGAATTGTTGTGTTGGTTAATACCATAAAGAATTCCGTCATTAGAACTTAAGTCAAAAGAAACGAAAGGAAAGATACTGGATAATGGATTCGTGTTGATTGGATTATGAATCTGTAAAACATCTTTTCCATATGGAGAAGTGGATATAAATCCTTCTTTTTGTTGGAATATTGCAGGTTTTATGTAAACGAGTTTTCCTTCAAGAATAGATCTTAGTATATTTTCAATATCCTTAAGTTCTTTTTCATTTTCTCCATATATTGTTATATATACTCCTAATTTAAACATTCTTTCTGATGCAGCCATTAAAGAATCTCTTAGTTCTTCAAGGTCTTGATAGGCCATTTCTAGGGCAGGATCTCTAACCAACCCTTTCTCAGATCTTTCAGTCATTTCTACCTGAACTTCAGTTACCCTTCTTCTCAGTTTTCTAAGAGTTTCCCCAGTATCAGTTGGGTGGATAAAGAAAGATATATCCATTGAAGCATTAAGGTTTATCACAGGAAACAACCAATTACTGCTCAGGTATTGTGGATAAGAGAATATAAAGAAGGATTTTGCAAAACGATCACCGATCTTTATATTGTTTTGATTCATCTCTAGGAACGGTGGAGCGATAAGATCGGCTAGATCTAATATTTCGTTTTCTTTTTTTTCAACTTTCTTTTTATGAAATTTATTTAACATTTTAATCTATTAATTCTTCTGGTATTTCTGGGTAATATCCAACCTCTGCTTCGCTTGGATGATATAGTTCCCAAAAAAATTCAATAAGTTCAATTGATGTTAGTGGTACTGCCTTCAGGCCACACCTTCTTAATCCTAAGGCTATGAATTCCATCCTCTGGAATAGTTGGTCACGGGACCTATAGAAAACGTTATCTGTTAGTTCTTTTGCATCTTTTTTACCAGGAACTGTTAGTCCAGTAATCTCGAAAGACTCATAGGGAATAACGACAAAAAAGCTTTTAATTAATATATCTTGATTTTCTATTGTTTCTTCAATGAATTTTTTATAATCCAACGTTTGTTTTTTTAGCAAGGGATTTTTTTGGTTCTTATAGAGATCTTCAACTTTTTCAATATATCCGGTTATGTTTAATTTCCTAGACTGACAAACAATTTGACAAGTAAAATCGAGAGAGTTTAAAAATCCTTGAAATTGATGTATTACAGATTCTTGTTCTTCACTAGACTTAAGTGCAAAATTAGTTGAAGAAACCATCAAAACACCTCTTAATGATTTGTCTTTCATAACCATAATACTGTTTTTTACACTTTCTAGCTCTATAAAATCTTGAGTTGTTTTTTCTTTTTTCATTTTATTCTTTTTCGATATCGTTCCAAAGCTTTTTCAATCTTCCTTTATTCCGTTTTCTTATAACAGGATCTATACTTTCGGTTAATTCTTTTTTTTCTTTTCTAACAAACTGATCTTTAGAAATAAAAGATTTTTTTTTCCAAACATAGGACCGAGGTTTTATAAAAAAAGAAATAGATTTTTTTATGAAAATTATCAAAGGAATACCTTCAATCTTAAGAAAAACTAAAGAAACAGATAAACCGAATATTATAGATGAAATGAGCATCCATAATCCTAATCGATCTTTTGGTATGAAAAAATAAATAACAAGAGATATTAAACCACCTATACCAACAACAATGAATTGCTTAAAGGTTAGTGGTCCAATTATCTTTGGATCTTCGTCTATAAATTGAGGTACTTTAAATTGCATTAATTTATATTAA
>CAYVNL010000063.1:0-7546 GCA_964452925.1 uncultured Candidatus Saccharibacteria bacterium | reverse complement strand
TAATAAAGTTTTGCTCTTCTAACTTTACCCTTTTTAATGATCTCTATTTTTTCAATATTAGGTGATTCTATTGGTATTATTTTCTCCATCATTTCACCAGCAGCACTACCTCTGATTGTCATCGTTGATGATATCCCAGAACCATTTAATGCTATAACGACACCTTCAAAGGCCTGAACTCTTTCTTTTTCTTTTTCCCTGAATTTATAATAGATTTTAATAGTATAACCTATTCTTACTTCGGGAATATTTTTTTCTTCTTTTTTCATTTTATTAAATTATTATTTAAAAGCGAAATTTAAAAAACTTGATAAATCTTCTGGTAGCTCTGAAGACAAAGAGAGCTTTCTTTTATTAATTTCTATCTCGATTTTTTTAGCGTGAAGGAACTGCCTTTTTAATTTACAGTCATTTTTAAATCCATATAAAGGGTCTCCTACTATTGGATGACCGATATAAGTCATATGGCATCTAATCTGATGCTTTCTTCCAGTATGAAGGATGGCCTTAATTAAAGTATAATTTTCGTTTTTTTTCAATACCTGGTACTCAGTTTTAGCTTTTCTAGGGGTCCCTCTAACAGTTACATCATACAAGGGATAGGCTTTTTGCTTTCTTCGATCTTTGGGCGATCTAGTTACAAGAGTTTCTATCAACTTATAATCATCAGATATTTTACCTGAACACAAAGCAATATATTCTTTTAAAACAAGACCATTTTTAAATTGATATTGAATATCTCTTAACGTATCATCGTTTTTAGCTATTAAAAGAACTCCTGATGTTTGCTTGTCTAACCGATGAGCCATTCCGTATCTTGGATATTCTCCAGTATTTTTTAATTCCGGAAAATCTTGAAGAGCTAAATCAATAACGGTCATTTCTTTTTCTTCTCCTTCCTTAAAGACAGAAAGTCCAGCAGGCTTGTCAATAACTAAAACATCTTTATCTTGATATATTACATTCATTTTAACTGTGGGCTCGTCCAGACTCGAACTGGAGACCTCTTCGATGTCACCGAAGCGCTCTAACCAACTGAGCTACGAGCCCTTATTGTGGGCGCGGGTGGAATTGAACCACCGACCTTCCGCTTATAAGACGGATGCTCTAACCACTGAGCCACGCGCCCTAAATTACTTTTTTTTCATTAACTTTTCAAATTCTTCTTTCTCTATTGTTTCTTTTTTAATTAAAACTTTAGTTATTTTTTCTAGTAAATCTTTATTTTCATTTAAAACTTTATTTGCTTTTTCTTGTCCGCTTTTTATAATCTTACTTATCTCTTCGTCTATCTTAGCACTTACTTTTTCAGAGTAACCGTTTTTTTCAGATATTTCTTTTCCTAGAAAAATAACATCATCATTTTTTCCAAAAGATATTGGACCTAAAGAAGACATACCATATTCTTTAACAATCTTACTAGCTAGAAAAGAAGCTCTTTCTAGATCACTAGATGCACCAGAAGAGACTTCGCCGTATTTTAACTTTTCTGCACAATAACCTCCAAGAAGCATTGATATTTCAGCAATAAAATCAGATTTAGTTTTTAGCTTTTTATCTTCTCTTGGCATTCTAATAGTATATCCAGCAGCCGATCCTCTTGATATGATAGAAATTTTTCTTACAGGGCTAGATTTTTCAAGAAATGAAGAAACTAATGCATGACCAACTTCATGATAAGCACTAATCTCTTTTTCTTTTTTAGAAAGTATATGGCTTTTTCTTTCTGGGCCAAGTAAAACTTTTTCTATTGAACCTAATAAATCAATTTGATCTATCTTTTTTTTGTTTTTTCTGGCGGCAAGTATTGCAGCTTCATTAATAACGTTAGCTATATCAGCCCCTGAAAAACCAGGAGTTCTTTCAGCTATTTCTCTAATATTAACATTAGATGACAACGGTTTTCCTTTGGAATGTATTTTTAAAACTTCTTCTCTGTCGTTAACGTCAGGAAGGTCAAGGGTTACTATCCTATCGAATCTACCAGGCCTTAAGAGCGCTCTATCTAGAACATCAGCTCTATTAGTTGCACTAACAACAATAACATTTGTATTTTTATCAAAACCATCCATCTCTACTAGGAGTTGATTTAAGGTTTGTTCTCTTTCGTCATGACCACCACCAATTCCTGACCCTCTCATTCTACCAACAGCATCAAGTTCATCTATAAATATTATTGCAGGTGCACTTTTTTTAGCAGTAGCAAACAAGTCTCTTACTCTTGCTGCTCCAGTACCAACAAATAACTCAACAAAAGTTGATCCTGATGTATGAAAGAAATTAACATCAGCTTCTCCTGCTATAGCTCTTGCTAGCAATGTTTTACCAACACCAGCAGGACCAATAAGTAGAACACCTTTAGGTATTCGAGCTCCCATATCATGAAACTTTTTAGGATTTTTCAAAAAATCAACTATTTCCTGAAGTTCTTCTTTAACCTCTTTAAGTCCAGCAACATCGTTTAATACCGTTTTTTCTTTTTTCTTATCTTCAGAGCTAAAAAGTTTAGCTTTCGATTTAGTGAAATCCATTGATTGCATCGCACCACCTTTTGCTTTGCGAAACATATACCAAAAAAATACGAAAAAAATTATTAATGGTAAAAAGCTAATGAACATAAGACTAAACCAAGACCAATCAGAAGCTTCTTCAATGTTAATATCTATAGATTTTATTTGTTCAGGTGTAATACCATAATTAACAAGAGATTCTGATATAGGGGATTCGGCCTCTTTTCTTCCTTTAAGTTCATTTCCTTTAAAATCTATAACTTTTAAAGAAAGACCGTTAACTGTTATTTTTTCTATCTCTCCTTTACTTATCTTATTAGCTAAACTACTTAAAGATATCTCTTCAGTTGACTCTTTATTTATAGAAGTAAATCCAAACATTACTGCAAGAGCAATAAATAGAAATACTACGGTTAATATATTTTTACTTAGATTATTTTTTACCATAAATTTAAGCTTTAAATACTTATATCATAAAAAAACTAAAATTCAACTTTAGGATTGATTTTAATCTATTCTTAATATATACTTTTCTAAAGCCCTCGTAGTTCAACGGATAGAACAACAGCCTTCTAAGCTGTGGATCTAGGTTCGATTCCTAGCGAGGGCACAAAATATTAGTCTTTATAATACCTTCATTAACTTTATTAAAGTAACCTTAAATAGATAAATATTTAAAAATACTTTCTGCAGCGATTGCTCCCTCAGAGCAAGCAGTAATAATTTGTCTAAAATTATTAGAGTTAGTTGTTATGTCTCCAGCTGCCCAAACACCTTTTTCGCTAGTAGATTGGTCACTATTAACAATGATATAATTTTTATCGGTTATTTTTAAAAATAATTGATTTGGTAATTTTTTGTTTGGCTCTGAACCGATAGCTATAAATAATCCATCTAATTTGATTTCTTTTCTACCGTTATATTTTTTTTCTAATTCTATTTTTAATAACTTTTCTTTACCAATTAATTTAGAGACTTGATTGTTATAAATAACCTTTATTTTTTTGTTTTCTTTGATTTGATTTATCCATGCCGTTTCTCCACGCAGAGCATTTCCTCTGTAAATTTGATAAACTTTATTAGCAATTTGAGATAAATAAATAGAATAAGTATTGGCACTATCGCTTCCACCGATAACTGCTACAATTTTATTTTTGTAAAAAGAACCATCGCAGGTAGCACAATAAGATATACCTTTGCCAATTAATTTATTTTCATTTAATAGACCCAGTCGACGGTGGATAGTTCCTGTAGCTAATAGTATTGTTTTAGATCTTATTGTTTCGTTATTTGATAGCTTGATTTCAAACAATTCATTGTTTAGTTTAGTTACGTTATTTACATGAGCCATCTTTTTTGGAACGCCCAAGAAATCAATTTGATCCATCATTTTTTCAGATAAATTTATGCCGGAAATTTCTTTTTCAGATGGGTAGTTACAAATTTTATGAGAAACTGTCATTAGTCCTCCAGGAACATCACCAATTAATACTTGGTTTATTCCATAACGAGCAGCATAAATTGCTGCCGTTAACCCAGCTGGACCATTTCCGATAATAGATAGATCAAATTTTTTCATATATTCTTAGTCAATTAATGATTCAATTTCTTTTTTAATTACACCAATGTCTCTTAATCCGATAAATTCTTCCACTATATTTCCGTTTTTAAATAATTTCATATTAGGGATGCTTTGAATATTAAACTTTAGGGCTAGGTTCATATTTTCAGGGTTTTCTATATTTATTTTTACTATTTTTATTTTTTTGTTCATAGATTCTGATAATTCATCTAAGATTGGGGCCATCATTTTACAAGGCATACACCAAGGTGCCCAAAAATCAACTAAAACTGGTAATTCACTATCATTTACTTCTTTTGAAAAATCTTGCTCACCATTTAAATTTAATATTTTTGACATATTGTTTTTATTGATTATTTTATTTAAATTATTCCTTGAGCTATAATACTGTCGGCTACTTTTTTAAACCCAGCTATATTAGCACCCTTTACATAGTCAATGTAATTGTTGTCTTTTTTCCCATATTCAACTGTTTGTCTGTGAATTTCTTTAATAATATTTTTTAGCTTTTCATCAACCTCTTCTTTTCCCCAAGATAATCTTAAACTATTTTGACTCATTTCCAGTCCAGAAACCGACACTCCACCAGCATTAGATGCTTTTCCGGGAGCAAATAAAACTTTATTATTTTTAAATATTTCTATTGCTTTTGGAGTCGATGGCATATTGGCACCCTCTACAATTAATTTAATTTTATTACTAACAAGTGATTTAGCGTCTTTATCTGATATTTCGTTTTCGGTGGCACAAGGGAAGGCTATGTCAGCTCTAATTGACCAAGGTTTTTTATTTGGTAAATATTCTAAATTATATTTAATAGCAACTTCTTTAATACGACCACGATTTATGTTTTTTATTTTTTTAATATAATCTAATTTTTCTTTAGTTAAACCGCTCTTGTCATATATTGTTCCGCTAGAATCAGACATTGTTAATATTTTTGACCCTAATTCTATTGCTTTCTCTGCTACGTATTGAGCTACGTTACCTGATCCTGATATTAAGACAGTTTTATTAGATAAATCATCATTAATGATTTTTAGCATTTCTTTTGCGAAATAAACTACGCCGTAACCGGTAGCCTCAGTTCTAATGTTGCTACCTCCCCATTCTAATTTTTTACCTGTCAAAACACCAGAAAATTCTTTAGTCAGTCTTTTATACTGACCATAAAGATAACCTATTTCTCTAGCACCAACACCAATATCGCCAGCAGGAACGTCAACATTTGGTCCGATATGCCTATATAGTTCTGTCATAAAACTTTGACAGAATCTCATTACCTCGGAATCAGATTTTTCATGAGGATCAAAGTCGCTACCACCCTTACCACCGCCCAGCGGTAGTCCTGTCAGAGCATTTTTAAATATTTGTTCAAATCCAAGGAATTTTAGAACACTTAAATTAACCGAAGGATGGAAGCGTAGCCCACCTTTATATGGCCCAATTGCATTATTGAATTGTACCCTAAAACCACGATTAACTTTTACCTCTCCGCTGTCGCTAACCCAAGAAACTCTAAAAATTATTATTCTGTCAGGTTCAGTTAATCGTTCTAAGATTCTATTTTCAGTATAAATTGGATTTTCGTTTAAAAAGTCATCTAAAGATAACACGACCTCTTCAACAGATTGAATGAATTCTGGTTCATTTGGGTTTTTTTTCTTTATTAAGTCAATGAAAATTTGTTTATCAAAATTTTTGCTCATAATATTAATTAATTATTTTAGCAATTCGGTCAACTGCTTTGATATGAGTCCTATTTTTTTATTATTTAACTTATATACGTTATATTTACCTACTTTTTTATATTTAATAACCCTAGCATCTTTTAACTTTTTTAGATGTTGAGAAATCGCTGATTGAGAAATTCCACAATTTTTTATTAAGCTAGAAACATTATAATCTTTTTTTAGTAGACAAGTTATTATTTTCAAACGAATAGGAGAAGAAATTATTTTTAATAAATCATTCATATAAAATATATTAGCAACAACTAATATGTTTGTCAAAGTTTTTTATTTTAAATAAAAATCATTAATATTGTTGCCAATAGCTTTAAAAATTGATACTATAATTACGATAAATATTATAAATAAGTAATAATTATTTATTTTAAAATAATTTATTTTGCTAAACAAACGCAATGTATGGTGGGCGTAGCTCAACGGCAGAGCACCGGTTTGTGGTACCGGTGGTTGCGGGTTCAAGTCCCGTCGCTCACCCCATAATCATGAATAAAAAATTCAAGCTATTAATTATTATATTAACAATAACTTTAGCTTGTTTTTTTATGCTTAAAAGATATCAACAAAAAGATTTAGGTGTTCTTGTTTTAAGTTATCACCAAATATCAAGAAACTCAAAAGGAGATTTTTCTTTGCCGTATGATCTTTTTATAAAACAGCTAGATTTTTTAGAAAAGAAAAATTATATAACCATCAGTATCGATCAGTTGTATAGATATATAGTTGAAGACGAGGAGATTCCAAAGAATTCAATAGTTTTAACTTTTGATGACTCTAACGAGTCAGACTATAATATAGTTTTTCCAGAATTAAAAAAAAGAGGCTTCATAGGAAACTTTTTTGTTATTGGATCAAAGATTGATAATGAAGTGTGGCGAGAGAGACTGGTAGAGATGAAAAAAGGTGGAATGATTATAGCATCTCATACAATGAACCATTTAAATTTAGCTCAAATAGAAGAGATAGATCTTATTGTTTATGAACTAGAAGAGTCGAAGTCTTTATTAGAAGATATAATTCAATCAGAAGTTAATTATCTTTCTTGGCCTTTTGGTTTTTATACAGAAGAAACTGTAAAAATAGCAGAAGATGTTGGCTATAGGGGATTATTTATGACTAAAACAGACAACACAGAAGACATGTTAATTCACCCTATAAGAGTTAGTGGGTTTAATCTTAAAGGAGAAAACCCTTTATATGTTAGAAGGGTTATTATTAATGGTGATTATTCTTTTTCTAGCTTTAAAAAAATTCTTAGAGACGGCATATATCCTAGACCAAAAAGTATGCTATCTTTTTTCTTCAAGCCTTAACGAAATATTTAAGTATTCTTTTCCTTTTCTTAATACTTTAAGGATTACTTCGTCTCCTATCTTATATTCCTCTAAAATATCTGAAAGATAGATTTCTTCAGTTATTTTTTTATTATTAACTTCAGTTATTATGTCAAATTCTTTAAGACCAGCTTTTTTAGCTGCAGAAGAAGGAATAACAGCTTCTTCTCCTAATCTTTCTCTTATAATCAAAGCACCGGAAGAAACGGGGAGCTTGTTTTGTTTGGCTATGTCTTTGTTTAGTATAATATATTTAATTCCTAAGAAGGGTCTTTTGATCTTTCCATATTTCTTAACATCACTGAGATCTTTTTTCGCATAATTTATTGGTATAGCAAATCCTAGATTTTGACCTCCCATAACCATAGCAGT
>CAYVNL010000062.1:0-5180 GCA_964452925.1 uncultured Candidatus Saccharibacteria bacterium | reverse complement strand
GCATATAAACAACAGGATTTTTCCCTGATAAAGCGAACCCTGCCGCCAAGGCAACTGCCTCGCCTTCGGAGCAACATATATACTTCTTTATCTCCGGATGATCATCAATATAATTCAAACAATACTTAAAAATTGAGCAAGGAACGCCCATAAAAGGAGAAAATCCGGCCTGGACTAATGTATTTATAAAGTTACTCGGTTCCATTTATCCAGTTTCAGGAATTAATCTTATAATATCCTTAATGGGAGTACACTGATCTTCACATTCTAGAGCCCTTTCGTTCACTAATATTTTTTTAGCAACATTAACCATAGCTGGATAGGCGGCTCTCAGTAATTGATTAGCATAAATGACTATTCTAACTCCTGCCTTCTTTAACTCGGCTTCAGTAATCTGACTATAAGTACTAGGCACGACGATCAATGGCATTTTATTCTGAAACTTTTTATACTCTTCACAAAACTCCAATATCTCATCAGGCATGTTCTTCTTGCTATGTATCATAATGGCATCGGCTCCGGCCTCAATATATGCTCTTGCCCTCCTAAGTGCATCCTCTAATCCGGCTCCCACTATCAAGCTTTCTATCCTGGCAATTACCATAAAATCATCTGTTATTTGGGCTCTTTTACCATATTGAATCTTTTTAGAAAAATTTTCTATCGTATCCTGCCTTTGCTCAATATCGGTTCCAAAAAGCGAATTTTTCTTTAGACCTATTTTGTCTTCTATAATAACAGCCGAAATAGCCTCCCTCTCTAAGGAACGCACCATAAATCTGAAATGTTCGGGAAGTCCGCCAGAATCCCCATCATAAATAATTGGCTTGGTAGTCACCTCTAAAATATTTTTAAGAGTATTCATCCTTGAGGTCAGATCAACACATCCTATATCGGGCTGTCCTTTGGCAGTAGAATCCGTAAGACTACTAAGCCACATGCCATCAAATTCTCTTACAACTCCATCCTTTTGAATCCGTACCTTCTCGGCAATCAATCCCGTCAAACCGTTATGAGCTTCTATTATTCTTACTAAATCCTTAATATTCAAAAGCCTTCTCAATTTTTTTAGCCTTACGTCAGGAATAGTGCCAACTTGTTTTAGGGCATCATTCAACTGTGTCGAAGATATACCCTCTGTATATTTTGGCTCTATTAACTTCCCACCCCACTCTTGAATAGTTTCAATAACCCTATCTCTAATCTCTTTCTGAACTCCAGTTCTCCAATCATCTCCATGTACCACAAAATCTGGCTTAATTGCCCTTAAATTTTCAGTATAATCCAATGTGTACTGGGGAATTACCTTAGCAACGCCCTTGAGATGTTCAACAATAACCTTTCTTTGCTCAAAAGTTAAAAATGGCAATCTTTTATAGCTAGCAATTGCCTCATCTGTAAGCAAACCAATGATAACTTCACCAAGGGTTTTGGCTTCGTTAATAATGTTTAAGTGGCCCGGATGTATCAAATCCGCGCTCATGGCCACATAAACTTTTCTTCTATAGTCCATAGTTTTTTATCTTATCACGAATATTTTATTATTCAAATAATTTGATGATTCATTTTTATAAGAATTATAAAGCAAAAAAGCTATTTTCTACCAACCCACATATGATATGCCCTATTGTAATATGCGCTTCTTGAATTCTGGGAGTATCATCAGAAGGAACATTCAAGAGTATATCAGCGCTTTCTTTTAATCTGCCTCCACTACTCCCGGTTAAGGCAACTACCTTTGCTCCCCTATCTTTGGCTCTTAAAACTCCTGCTATAACATTTTCAGAATTACCGCTAGTGCTCAAAGCAATAACAACATCGTTTTCGTTAACCAGGGCCTCAACTTGTCTGGAAAACACTTTTTCAAAACCGTAATCGTTTCCAATAGCAGTAATAATAGAGGTATTTATGTTTAAAGCAATCGCTGGCAATGCCTTCCTTTCTAACTTGTATTTACCAACGAGTTCGGCTGCAATGTGTTGAGCGTCGGCTGCAGAGCCGCCATTGCCAAACAAAACAACTTTACCGCCTTTTTTATAACAATCAACAATCATTTGAGCGGCTTTCTCTATTTTAACTATATCTTCATCTCCTATTCTTTCTATAACAGTAGCATGCTCTGCTAATTTTCTTTTTATTTGTTCTTTCATTTAACTCGCCTTAATTTTTCAATTATCGGCTTTTCGCTGTCAAAAACTTTCTTTTGGCCATCTCCCAAACAAACCGGCATCAGCTTAATATCTCTTACTAATATATTAAGCCCATGCGGTTCCAAGCTGGCGGCCTGGTCGCTTCCCCACATTGCCCTATCTAAAGTAATATGTCTTTCAACCATACGTGCTCCCAGAATGGTAGCCATAACTGATGGCACAACGCCGGTTTCGTGCCCGCTATAACCGACAGGACAACTAAATTCCTTTCTTAACCAAATGATTACTTTCAAATTAAGCTCCTCGGGTTTAGCCGGATAAGTAGAGGTGCAATGTAACAAAATCAAATTGTCTTCTCCTAGTAAATCAACCGCATGTTTAATCTGTTCTACGGTACTCATACCGGTAGAAAGAATAATGGGCTTTCCTTTTGATTTTATGTGTCTTAATAATTCATCGTCGGTTAAAGAGGCAGATGCAATTTTATAACAAGGAACATCAAACTTTTCTAAAAAATCAACACTTTTAATATCCCAAGGAGAAGCAAACCACATTATTCCTCTTTGTTTACAATACCTATCTATTTCCTCATACTCTTCCCTCCCAAATTCTATTGCCTCCTTATAATCACGATTAGTGGTTCCAAAAGGAGTTTCTCTGGTTTTGTCTAAATCCTCTTTTGTATAAACTTCTTCTACAGTTCTCTTTTGAAATTTAACCGCATCACAGCCAGCAAAAATAGCCATATCTATCAATTTCTTAGCTATGTTAATATCGCCGTTATGATTAATACCAATCTCGGCAGTGATAAATGTTGGATAGCCTACTCCCACTATTTTATCCCCGATTCTTACTATTTTTCCATTAATTGATTCCATTTTTCTGCTTATATTATTTACTTATAGACTAAATTAATAATTGTGACCTTTATCCTCCCTATTTCTTACGTGCATAAATCGTCATAATACTACCATAAAACGGTGGCGAAACCCTGGAAATGTCAAACAATCGCAAAAAATTCTCTTTGGTGAAATATTCAGTATCAAAAAAAGGATAATCAATCTCATCAACAATAAAACCATAATCCTCTAACAGTTGTTTCAAACTAAAATCACTAAAAAGACTGATATGTGATTTATCGTGCAATAATCTAAAATTTTCACCAAACCTTCTTGCTGCCCCAGAGTCAAAATTAGGTGTAGAAATAACTAAATTACCATGCGTTTTTAATATTTTATGGATATTTTGCACAAAATCAACCGGATCTTTGACATGTTCAATAACATGCGAGCAAAAAACTAAATCAAAAAATTCTTCTGGATATGTGCTTGATGTTAAAACGCCAAGATGAACATTGGGTATATACTGTTTTGCTATTGCCCCAGCTCTTTTAGAAACCTCAAGTCCGTATTTATTCCAACGGCTATCGTCAATTGCCGAAGAGACAAATCCGCAACCACAACCTAAGTCCAAAAAATTTCTTTTAACGTTATCTCTATAAAGATTGTTTACAAAATCAATCTCTTTTCTGCAAAAATTTATCTTCTTGTCTTTTTCCTTGGTTATATCTCTAAGCTGTCCATCAGGGTCTGGTTTTAAACCATAATAGTCCTCAAAATCACCCCCATATTCTCTCTTTTTAAAATATTTGTTCTCTTTCAATCTTACTTCTCTCTCTAACAAGTATTCAACGATTTTTAAATCTGTCGCATCATCTATATCTAAAGAGGCTTCTTTGGAAACTTTAACTTGGGTAAATGGATAACAAATTCTATTTTTTTCTTTTTTAAGAGCTTCAATGTTGGTAATCCAGAAACAGCCAGTTTCCATTTTCTTAGGTTCTTTAACTTGAGTCATTGGTCGGTTTATTAAATCCGAATCATCTAAAAAAAATCTTTTGCTCTCTGAATAGGTCAATACGCTCCTATACTTTTTATCTTCTTCAATCGCTTTAATGGCTTCTCTGATATATTCGGGACGATTCAATGGATTTGTAGCTTGCAATAAAATCACATTATCAAAAATTTCTCCCTGTTTTTCTAGCTCATTTATTACATAAAGAAGAGTTTCCTCAGTTTTAGAATCGGGTCCTGATATTTCAGCAGGTCTCATAATAACCTCGGCACCCAAATCCCTAGCAATTTGAGCATAATAATCATCATCCGTAGCCACAAAAATTTTGTCTATCTCCACTACCTGTTTGGCACATTCAATCTGGTAATATATTAAAGGATGCCCGGCAACAAGCTTAATATTTTTATGCTTTAATCTAGTACTCCCACTTCTTGCAGGTATCACAGCTAAATTTCTCATAAATCAAAGATTAATTTTTATTGATCATATTTAAAAATTCTCTAATAACGCCTTGCCCACCCCGCGAATTTGTTATAATGCTGGCGATCTCTTTTATCTCCCTGCTAGAATCAATAGGCACAATTGAATACTTTGCTAATTTCATGGCCTCTAAATCATTTAAATCATTTCCAAAATAAACCAAATTATCAAAATTAACGTTATGCTGTTTACAATATTCTAAGATTACCTGTTTTTTGTTTCCCACCCCCTGAATAACAGGCAACGCTAATTTCTTCGCTCTCATTTCTACAACTTTATTGGTCTCTGTAGAAACAATGACTTGCTCTATGCCCATTTTTTTTATTTCTGCAATAGCCAAACCGTCAGACCGATTACAAAAAACAGACTCTTTGCCGTTTTGATCAACTAAAACTCTATTATCTGTCATCACGCCGTCAAAGTCATAAACAATTAGTTTTATTTTGCCAATATCTATTCTATTTATTTTTTCTGGCATAATTTCAACTTTTTTTAGTACAAAACAGTCTGTCATTCAATCTTGCCACAAATTTAAAAATATTCAACCTTTTTCATTTTTTCACGATAGAATTTATAAAATATAGAAAATTATCTAATGAATTATTATCAAGCCAAATTCCTTTTTCTTTCATAAAATTCTCCTGTTTTTTTCTTTTTTCTTCCGCCTTTTCTTTATTATCTAAAAGCTCTAAAATT
>CAYVNL010000061.1:0-8938 GCA_964452925.1 uncultured Candidatus Saccharibacteria bacterium | reverse complement strand
TTTTATAGGAAGAATGACTTATAGAAAATTTATTTTTGAAGATATATTGAATGATAAAGAATAATATGTATAATAATTGTATTCACCTAAATCTTAATCATCTCATTTTTTCTTTCATCTGCTTAAAGGGGCGGCTATCCGATGAAATATTCTTTGGGATGTTGATTTGGGTGAATATGGCCGTCCCTTTAAAATTGTATGAAAAACGATAATAAAATTAAATATATCCTATATGCAAGAAAGTCTTCTGAAAGTGAAGATCGGCAAATCCAATCAATTGACGATCAGTTATTTCATTTAAAAAAACTTGCAGATAATTTTAACTTAAATGTTATAAAAACCTATACTGAATCAAAGTCTGCAAAGAAGCCTAACAATCGTCCCCTATTCGATGAAATGATTTCTGAAATTGAATCTGGAAAAGCAGACGGAATACTTTGTTGGCAGATAAATCGACTAACAAGAAATCCAATAGATAGCGGTAAGATAAGTTGGCTTTTACAGCAAGAAAAGCTTAGATCAATTCAAACAATAGATAAAGAATATCTTTCAAATGACAACGTTTTACTTTTCAGCGTAGAAAGCGGAATGGCCAATCAATATATCATTGATTTAAGGAAAAACGTAAAAAGAGGCACTGAGAGTAAGGTTAACAAGGGATGGAAGCCAAACATGGCTCCTATGGGGTATTTAAACGATAAAAACGACAAGACAATCATTAAGGACCCTGAAAGATTTAATATTGTAAAAAAGATGTGGAGTTTAATGATTACGGGAAATTATACTCCTCCCCAAATATTAGATATTGCAAATAATAGGTGGGGTCTTAGAACTCGTAAGTTCAATAAAAACTATGGAGGTAATCCCCTTTCAAGGAGTGGAGTTTATAAAATATTTTCAAATATTTTTTACGCTGGAATTATAGATTATTATGATTCTCATTATCCAGGAAAACATACTCCAATGATAACCCTGGAAGAATTTAATAGAGTTCAACTTCTTCTTGGAGATAAAAATAAGATAAAACCTAAATCACATAATTTTAAATATACAGGACTAATAAGATGTGCTGAATGTGGATGTCTTTTTACTGCCGAAAAGAAAGAAAAGATTATTAAGTCAACCGGAAAAAGAAAAGAATATGTTTACTATCACTGCACAAGAAGATCGAATAAAATAAAGTGCTCTCAAAGAGAATCAATTAGAGAAGAAGATCTAGAAAGAATGATTGAAAAAGAAATAGAAAAATATTCTATTCTACCAGATTTCTTAGATTGGGCTTTAGAAGCTTTAGATAAAAAAGAAGCTGTAAAGGAAAAGGATGTTGAATCAATTCGTAATTCAAGAAAGAAAGCAATATCTATAGCAGAAGAAGAATTAAGAGAGCTAACTAAGATGAGATATAGAAATCTTATAGATGACGAAACTTTTATTAAAGAAAGAAAAGATATAGACGATAAAATAGCTCAACTAAAGGTTAGTTTTAAGGAAAAAACAAACACCGAAGAAGAGTGTTTAGAGTTAACAAAAAAGAATTTTAACTTCGTAGCTCACGCTAAAAAACAATTCCAGGAAGGAGGGTTAGAACTAAAAAAAAAGGTAGTCAATGGTATCAGTAAAAGCGCTATAATAAAGGAGAAAAAGCTTATAATTGAGCCAAATGACTGGCTTATTCCTATAGAAAAGTCCTACCCCCCTCTAGAGAGAGAATATTTAGGGTTAGAACCAACAAAAATGCCCCTAAATAAAGCTAAAACAGAGCTTTTGTGCTCTGTTCGTACACGGTGGCTGCCGGGCTAGGACTCGAACCTAGATTAACGGGACCAAAACCCGTCGTCCTACCATTAGACGACCCGGCAATATTAATTGTTTATAGCAATCATTTCAACTATTGCAAGTTCAAGGGGTAATTGCGTTATTGTAGAATACTTCATCTTGTTTTCAGCTTCAATTAAAAGATCTAATCCCCTCTTAATTTCAGATTCTTCTAGTTTTATTGCCTGTTCTTTTATTTTAACTAAATCTTCTTCTGTTAGTCCGGCAAGAATAGAATTAACTATAGAAGACTTTCTATTGTCTAATCCTAAGCCCATAATTTTAACCATCATTGCTTTTCTTAAATAACTAATCATTAATTTAACAAACTCTTTAATATCTTTTCCATCTTTTTCTATCTCGTTAATAAAGTTCATGGCAGCTTTAATATCTTTTTCTATTATGAAATCTGTCATCTTTGAGGCTAGTCCTATATTAACAAGACCAAGAAGGCTTTCTATTTCTTTTGTTGTTATATTTTTTATATCCGAAAAAAAAGATGCTACTTGACCAAAGATACTTTCAGCGTCTCTAGCTGCACCCTCAGAATTAAGAGCAATTAATTCTAATGCTTCCCTATCAATCTTTATTTTTTCCTTAGATGCTATCATCTCTAACCTTTCAGTTAATTCAGAAACAGTTAATTTTCTAAAATCAAATCTTTGACATCTTGAAATTATAGTTGGAATCATTTTATGAGCTTCAGTGGTTGCCATTATAAAGATTGCGTGTGATGGTGGCTCTTCAAGAATTTTAAGCAAAGCATTAACTGCTTCTTTTGTTAATTGATGAGCTTCATCAATAATGTATATCTTTTTATTGAGTCCTGTTGGTGCAAATTTTATTCCTTCTTTTATTTCTCTAATATCGTCAATACCTCTGTGAGACGCAGCATCTATTTCAATTAGATCCATTGAAGAACCTTTTGCTATCTCTAGACAACTATTACATTTACCACAAGGCTCAAATCCTTTTCTATTCTCACAATTAACAGCTTTAGCCAGCAAACGAGCAATTGTGGTTTTACCAGAACCTCTAGGGCCACAGAAAAGATAAGCATGAGAAACCTCATCTGAAGATATCGCATTAGTAATTGTTTTTACAATATGTTCTTGACCTATAATATCAGAGAAATTACTAGGCCTATATTTTCTATAAAAAACTAGATATGACATTTAATTATTATTACTTTTTTTTAGCATCCTTCTAACTATTAAACAACCCAATATCAATAAAACAAACAAAGATAAATATTCCCATCCAAAATATTTATTAATCGCTATTCCTGTAGTAGATAGAAATAAAACAATTATTCCGGCGAATAAAATACCAAAACTTATAACCGGAAATGCCTTTTTAAATGGAATCTGAAAAACAAAAGAAACAAGAGAGGCTGTCCAACCACCAGTTACTGGAAATGGAATAGCTGTAAAAAAGAATAAACCATAGAATCCATATCTTTCAATTTTAGATGAATGACTTTTTTTTGTTTTTTCAAAAAGATTGTTAAAAAATTTATTAAAAAAGATTGATTGTTTTGATAACCAGTTAGAGACAAAGTTAAGTAAATTTAATATTATAAAAACTATAAATATATTACCTATAACAGATATCGTATAACTCTTTAATGGACTTAAACCTGAAATTAAAGCATAAGGGATTGAAGCCCTAAGCTCCCCTATGGGTGTCATTGATATTAAAAATGTTATAAATTCAACTATCATAACTAGATTATAGTAATATAATTATAGACAAATTAAAAGGTCTTGAAGTTTGATCTTTAATTGTTTAAACTGTTTTTATATAGTAATATAACAATATGATTAAGCTATACAATACACTTTCTAGAAGAAAAGAAAGATTTAAATCGATTAAACCTGGAAAGGTTTCTTTTTATGCTTGCGGTCCAACGGTTTATTGGTATGCTCATATCGGTAATATGAGATCATATATATTTGAAGATATATTAAAAAGAACCTTTGAATATAATAATTACAAAGTTAATCACGTAATAAACATAACTGATGTTGGGCACCTAACGTCTGATGCAGACACAGGAGAGGATAAAATGGAAAAAGCAGCAAAAAGAGATAAAAAAAGTGCCTGGGAAATTGCCAACTATTATACTGATCATTTCAAAAAAGATATAGATAGTTTAAACATTAAAAAACCATCTAGTTGGGTTAAAGCAACTGACTATATAGAAGAGCAGATAAAACTAATAAAGAAAATAGAAAAGAGTGGCTTTGCATACAAAACAAATGATGGAATATATTTTGATACCTCTAAAATAAAAAACTATACCGTTCTTTGGGGTAGTAAGAAAATAAATCTCAAACCAGGAATTAGGGTTAAAAAGATAAAAGAGAAAAAAAACATAACCGACTTTGCTCTTTGGAAATTAAGCCCCTCTAATAGCAAAAGAGAGATGGAGTGGGATTCTCCTTGGGGAAAAGGATTTCCTGGTTGGCACACTGAATGTGTTGCTATGGCAGCTAAAAAACTAGGAATACCATTTGATGTTCATTGTGGAGGAATTGATCATATTCAAATACATCATACAAACGAAATAGCTCAATCAATTTCAGTTTACGGAAAAATTCCTGCTAATTTCTGGCTGCATGGAGAATTCCTAAACATAAACAACGATAAGATGGCTAAGTCAAAAAAAGAAATCATCAGAGTTTCTACATTAGAAGAAAGAGGTTTTGATCCTCTCGCGTATAGATATCTTTGCTTAGGGGCTCATTATAGATCAAAGCTTTCTTTTTCATGGGAATCAATGGCTTCTGCTCAGAAAGGATTTAATTCTCTTAAAGGTTTATTCTTGAAACTTAAGGATGGTAAAGTTTCTGAAAATAAGATACAAAAAGAAAAGAAAAAGTTTAAAGACATAATAAACAACGACCTTGATACACCTAAAGCACTAGCTTTTACAAGAAAAACTCTTAAAAACAAAAACTTAAGCGATGCTGAGAAAAAAATATTAATACATGACTTTAATGATGTTTTAGGTCTAGAGTTCAAAAAAAATCAAACTATTCCAAATAAAATAATGAATCTTGCAAAAAAAAGAGATCTTTTGAGGAAAAACAAAGAATGGCAAAAGGCAGATAAATTAAGAGAAGCTATCGAGAATATGGGTTATAAAATAGAAGATTTAAATAATGAAACAATTATAAAAAAATAAAATGATTAAAAAAGGTATTGAAAATAAAATTTCTCCACAAGATATAGAAGCAGAAAATTGCTTGCTTGGTTCTTTAATTATAGATAAAAATGCAATAATTAAAGTTGTTGATTTTTTAAGACCAAGGGACTTTTATAAAAAAAATCACAATGATATATACGATGTTATAGTTGGTCTTTTTAAGAAAGGTGAAAACATAGATCTTCTTTCAATATCTTCTGCTTTAAAAGAAAGAAATATATTTAAAGATATTGGTGGTAGTTCCTATCTTACTGATCTTGTTAATTCAGTACCAACAGCAAGCCATGTTTTAAGTTATGCTAAGATAGTTCAAAAGAAAAGAATCTTAAGAGATTTAATTGACTCTAGTAGAGACATAGAGTCTTTAGCTTATAAAGAATCTGAAGACATCCATGAGTTATTAGATCGTGCAGAGAAAAGAATATTCAAAATTGCTGAGCATTCGCTTGATCAAAGCTTCATTCCAATAAAAGACAACATAGAAGAGGCTTTTGAAAGAATAGATAAGCTTTCTAAATTTAAAGGTTCATTAAGAGGTATAGAAACTGGATTTACTGGATTAGATAATATGCTTTCAGGTCTTCAAAAATCTGACTTAATAGTTCTAGCGGCTAGACCATCACTAGGTAAGTCATCTCTAGCCTTTAATATAGCCCTTAATGCTGCATCTAATAATAAGATTCCTGTCGGTATTTTTAGTTTAGAAATGTCAAAAGATCAAATTATTGATCGTTTCATATCAACCATTTCCGGTATAGACTTATGGAAGATAAGAACTGGAAGGCTTTCTTCTGACGGTGATGATAATGATTTTCAAAAAATACAAAGAGCATTAGCTATCTTGTCAGAAACAGATATATATATAGATGATTCAGCAACTTCAGATGTTCTTCAAATGAGAGCAATGACCAGAAGACTACAAGCAGACAAAGGACTTGGTTTAGTTATAGTTGACTATCTTCAATTAATAGATTCTGGAAGAAATTCTGGTTACGACTCAATGGTTCAACAAATGAGTGTAATATCTAGGTCTCTAAAAGGTTTAGCTAAAGAACTAAATGTTCCTGTTCTAGCAATATCTCAACTATCAAGGGCAGTAGAACAAAGAACCCCACAAATACCTAGGCTTTCTGATTTACGTGAGTCTGGTAGTATAGAGCAAGATAGTGACGTAGTTCTTTTTATTCATAGAGAAGATAAATATAGACAAGAAACTGCTAGAAAAAATATAGCTGATATTATGGTAGCCAAACATAGAAATGGACCAATAGGTAAAATCGAGCTATATTTTGATGAGCAAACCGCTACATTTAAAAATATAGAAAAAGGTTATGGCGAAGAAGAAACATACGAACAATAATGTATCCAGAATCAATAAAAAAATTAACTGAATCTTTTTTAAAGCTTCCTACTGTTGGCCATCGAACTGCAACAAGGTTTGCTCTTTATTTAGTAAAAGCTCCAAAAGAAGAAGTTAAAGAAATAATTGAATCAATATCTTTAGCTAGGAAATCTATTAAAAGATGTTCTTTTTGTTTTGATATATTTGAATCTTCTTCTGAAACAGAGACCCTTTGTAGTATATGCTCCGATCAGAGAAGAAATAAAAAAATTGTTTGTATTATAGAAAAAGAACAAGATCTTGAGGTAATGAAAACAATAAAAGAATATAATGGAATATTTTTTATTCTTGGAGAAAATCCAGAAAAAAGAACAAAGGAATTGATAAACAAGGTGAAAGAAGAGTCAATAAAAGAAATTATTGTAGCAACTAACTTTACATTAAAAGGAGAAAAATTAGCTCTTTATCTTGAAAGGAATTTTAAAAACTCTGATGTTAAAATATCTAGAATAGCTAGAGGTATTCCAAAGGGAGGAGAAATTGAATATATTGACGAAGAAACAATTTGTTCTGCTTTTAAAAATAGAACTCCATCATAAAACGGGCCTAAGCCCGTTTTTAAAATTAAATTATGTTTGTAATTTCTATTTCAGTAAATGGCTGACGGTGGCCTTTTTTCGTTTTGTTTCTTTTTTTAGGCTTATACTTTAAAACAATCACCTTATCTCCCTTACCTTGAGATATAACTTTTGCTTTTACTTTGTTTTCAAGTAAAGGTGTTCCTATTTTAACACCATTATCATCGGAAAGCATCAAAACTTCATCGAAAATAAATTCTTTTCCTTCTTCTGCTTTTATCTTTTCAATTTTTATTTTTTTGCCAGGATAAACTAAATATTGTTTCCCTCCTGTTTTTATTACTGCAATCATAGTTTTATATTTTTAATTATAATAGCTTAAAAAAGATAATTAGTCAATTTATGTATCACCTTTTATCGATAAGTTGTTTTTATCTGTAATTTTATAAATATCTTTGTCTATTTTTGTAAACTCGTTTGACGCTTTGTTATAGTAATTGCTGGCAAGATCTATAGACCTGCCCAAAGAATTCATATGATCTTGATAAGAAGAAAGATGTTTTTGCAGGTCTTCTACCCTTTTTTTTATCTGTTTTGCCGACGCTTCTATTTTCATTGCGTTTAATCCTTGCAAAACAGTTTGAAGATATGCCAAAAAAGATGTTGGTGAAACAATTATTACCCTGTCCTTTCCTGCGGCACGCTGAACAAGATTATCGCTATTAGAGCCAATTTTATTTATTAAAAGATCGTAATATATGGCTTCGTGAGGTATAAACATGAAAGCAAAATCAGTTGTTCCTTCTTCCGGTTTTATATATTTTGCAGTTTCTGAAATTCTAACCTTGAGGTCTTTTATAAAATTTTTTTTAGCTCCATCTTTGTCAGAAAAATTACTTGATTCATTGATAAGATTATAGTTTTTTAAGGAAAACTTTGAATCAATTGGTATTTTTATATCATTAACAAAAATAACAGCATCAACGATAGAATTATCAGAAAAAGAATATTGCATTTGATATAGATTTGGTGGCATTACATTTTTAAGGAGTGTTTCTAGAAAAAACTCACCAACAGCACCTCTTTGTTGTGGATTTTTAAGCATGTCTTGAAGGTTTTTAAGCTGATCCGTAATACCTAGCACTTGTTTCTGACCCTCACTCACTTTAATTAATTCTTCTGTAATCTCACGTATAAGCTCTTTGCTTTCTTTTGATTGTTTTTGATTTATTTCTATATTCTTCCAAACACCATCCCCAATTTCTTTTCTTATTGATTCAATGTCTTGCTTTAAATAAAGCAAAGAGTCGTTTTTTTTATCTCTTCTTATTTCTTTACGAATAGCAATAAAAAACAATAATCCAAAAAACAATAATGAAAAGATTAAAATTAATATTAAATATAATTCACTCATTTTATTGAATTAAAATTTCAAGAATAATAAAGGATATATAAACAGAAACTAGTATTATGCCTTCTCTTACTGATATTTTTCTGCCACTTCTTACAAAGAATAATAAAAGAAAAGAGCAGATAATTAAAAAAATTCTCGCCATAAAAAAAGATGATGTTTCTGTTGTGTCAATGCCTATCGGCGACATCAAGGAAACAACACCCAATACTAAAGTTGATGAAATTGCAACGGAACCCATTAATCCACCAAGTATCATCCATGACTGACCTTTTTTTGCAAGCATAAACGAAAAATATGTTTCTGGAAGACCAACTCCAATTGCAACTATCAATATCCCTATTAACGGGATGGAAACTCCTATTATTTCTGAAAAATTTTTAGAAGAAACAACTATTCCTTGAGCGCTCATTATAATAAATAAAAAACCAACGAATATAATTAATAGTTGCTTAAAAAAAGATATTAAATTTATTTTTTTATTTTTTTTATTAACACCTTCATAAACTTTCGTAAATCTTTCTTTTTTAGAAAAAAGCCAAAATATAAAAATAAAGAAAAAGGAAAGAAGAAGTAATCCA
>CAYVNL010000060.1:0-22496 GCA_964452925.1 uncultured Candidatus Saccharibacteria bacterium | reverse complement strand
AAAAAAAAATAAAATGTCAATAACATTGACCAAAAAGATTGTTTTTGCTAGAATTACGCCAACTAGATGAAGTATTTCTTTTCTCATATAATAGTTGCTATTATCGGAATATGGCTTGCGACAGGAATGCCTGGTGTTGTTTTTGATGGAAATCTCTCATCTTTAGCTCTAGCTGGATTTATACTTGGTATAATTAATTTTATTGTAAAGCCAGTATTAAATATATTAACCTTTCCTTTAAAAATATTAACATTTGGTCTTTTCTCTTTATTTTTAAACGTAGCGATTATCTGGTTTGTTGACGTTCTGGTTCTTGGTTCAATATTTAGAATACACGAACTACTCTTGGCAACTATAATAATCTGGGTATTAAAAATTGTATTAATTAAAAAAAAATAAAATGAATCTAATAGTCTCAATATCACAAATGGTTGTAGCTATCTTCCTAATTATATTAGTATTAGTTCAGCAAGGAGAGTCTGGTCTTGGATCAGCTTTTGGTCAAGAAGGAGGTTCTTATTCAACCAAAAGAGGATTACACAAACATATATATAAAGGAACTATATTTTTTGGAGTTTTGTTTATCGTCTTTGCTATTCTAAATATCTTGTATTAATTAAATGCGTATCTTTCCTAAAAAGATTCCGTCCCTATATCAATTAAAGCTTTTTCCTACAATTTTAAATAAAAAGGAAAGGGTTGCTTTTTTCGTTGCACTTTCTTTTTTGTTAATATCGTTAGTCTCTCTTCCCATATATGGATATCTAAGACTGGAAAGAGTCCCAGCTTCAGGAGGAAAGTATATCGAGGGAATAGTTGGATCGCCTAGGTTTATAAACCCAATATACAGTCCAGCTAGCGATGTTGATAGAGATATATCTTCAATAGTTTTTTCAGGAATAATAAACCATGATAAATCGCTTAATATAGCTGAAGAAATTATAGAAGACGGAAGAAATTATAATATAAAGATAAAGGAAAACCTTAAATGGTCAGATGGAGAGCCAATAACAGCAGATGACATCATATTCACAATTAAGGCAATACAAGACCCGGACTATAGGAGCCCCTTAAGGCCTGATTGGGTTGGTATTAAAACAAAAAAAATATCAGATCTTGAGATCAATATAATATTAGAGCAAGAATCATCTGTTTTTATAAATAAGCTAACCTTAATGCCGATACCGTCTCATATATGGAAAGATATTTCCCCTCAAAGTTTCCATCTTTCAAGATATAATCTAGAACCAATTAGCTCCGGACCATATAAAATAAATGAGATTAAAGAAGATCGCGAAGGTCTCGTATCGGGTTTAACATTAAACATCAATGATCATTACCATAACAAAAAACCATACATCGAAGAGATATCTTTTGTTTTTTTTGAAAACAAAGAAAAAATGATAACTGCTGCTAAAAAAAAGCAGATTCAAGGCCTTTCAATAATTAACCCTAAAGATTATGAAAGCTTAATAGATGCTACTGGATTTAACGAATACAAGTTTCAAATACCTAGATATTTTGCTTTGTTTTTTAATAACGATGTATTGGTAGAAGAAAAACTAAGAAATGCCTTATCGCTAGCAACAGATAAAGATGCTTTAATAGAAAGTGTTCTTTCTGGTAGAGGAGAAAAAATTAACTCCCCTGTCAATGGATTAAAGCTTGAATCAACAACAAACATTGATAAATCTTCTGAAATATTAGATTCTATCGGATGGATTAAAGGAGACGATGGTTTTAGATCAGAAATAATAAGAGATAATATGAGCGTTTCTTTCAGTAAAAATATCAACGTTGGCGCAAGTGGTAAAGATGTAAGGAATTTACAACACTGTTTAATGTTTCTTTCAGAAGAAGACAAAGATATATTCTTTGATGGAAATGTTACTGGTTTTTATAACCAAGAGACAAGGGATGCTGTAACTAACTTTCAAGAAAGATATGATAAAGAAATATTAATTCCTGGTGGATTTACCAAAGGAACTGGAATGGTTGGTCCGGGGACTAGAAAAAAACTAAACGAGCTTTGTTCTGAAATACCTATGAAAACAAAAGAAATCAAGCTTACAATAAAAACTATCGACCAACCATTAATGGTTGAAACTGCCGAAAATATTAAAAATCAATGGGAAGGAATAGGAATAAAAACTGAAGTTCAGCTATACAACAGAACGTCTTTAGAAAGAGACGTAATCAAGCCTAGAGATTATGAGATTCTTCTTTTCGGTGTAGCTTTTGAAATAATACCAGACCCATTCCCTTTTTGGCATTCATCTCAAAAAAACGAATTCGGATTAAACCTTTCTATGTATGAAAATAAAGACGTAGATAGTCTTCTTGAAAAAACAAGAACTTCTCTGGGTAACGAAGAAAGATATCTAGTTTTAAAAAAAATAGAAGAAATAATATTGTCTGAATCTCCAGCAATATTTTTATATAACCCAGATTATCTTTATTTTGTTTCTCCTAGAATATCGGGAATAAACTCAGGTAAAATAATAAATCCTTCTAATAGATTTGCTAATATAGAAAATTGGCATATCAAAACAAAAAGAATATGAAACTAGAAAATCCAGACATAAGATATCTATATAGCTTAAATAAGGTTATATATGATCGTGAGTGGCTTAAAAGCTCTCCTAACATAGAGCTTTATTATATGTATAGAGATTTAAAAAGTGATGGAAATTTAAGATACGACATAACGATTATACCAGCTAAAATGTTAGGACAGGAATATAATAAAACTAAAGGTCATTACCATCCAGGAAACTATGGTGAAACCTATACAGTTCTTGAAGGAAAGGCAATCTATTTAATGCAAAAAATAAAAGAAGACGAAATTGAAGACATCTATGCAGTTGAAGCAGAGAAAGGAGAATCAATAATAATTCCACCTAGATATGGTCATATAACGATAAACCCTGGAAAAGAAGATTTAAAAATGTCTAATTGGGTCTGTAGTGATTTTAGCTCAATATATGAACCAATAGAAGAAAAGGGTGGTGCTGGATATTTTTACACAAACAATGGATGGATTAAAAATGAAAAATATAAAAACACTCCACCCCTTAGATTTGAAAAATCATTAAAAAAACTCCCAGAAGATTTAAACTTTTTAAGAAAATAATCTAGTAAAATAAATATAAACTGCTTTTAAGTGGTAAATTAAAGTATGGATAAAAAAACAGATAATAAATTAAAGATCATTCCTTTAGGTGGACTTGGTGAGATAGGAAAAAATATGACCCTTCTAGAAGTAGAAGGTAAGATACTAGTCATAGATATGGGCTTTAAGATGCCTGGGGAAGATATGCCTGGTATAGACTATATCGTGCCTGACATTTCGTGTCTTAAGGGAAGAGAGAAAGATATCGTTGGAGTAGTTTTTACTCATGGACACTATGATCATATTGGTGCCATACCCTATCTTTTAGATAGAATGGGTAATCCTCCAATTTTTGCGGGACCCCTTGCAAGGGGTATAATAATTAAAAGACAAGAAGACTTCGCACTAAAACCAAAGCTAGACATAACTGAAGTTAACGCTAATTCAAAGATAAAATTAGGACCATTTAATGTTGAATTTTTTCACATGAATCATAGTATTGTTGATAATTTTGGAATATTTATCGAAACTTCAGCTGGAAATATAGTTCATAGTTCTGATTTTAAATTCGACATAAATCCCGTAAACGATAAACCAACTGATTTTAAAAAACTTAGAGAAATTAGTTCAAGAAAAATACACCTATTGATGATAGATTCAACTGGAGCTGAAACCGAAGGTCATTCACTCTCTGAAAAAAAAATAATGAATAACCTTGAAGAAATATTTATCAAGTCAAAAGGAAGAATAATAGCTGCAACCTTCGCTTCTCTAGTTAACAGAATACAGCAATTAATAATGCTTTCTGAGAAATATGGAAGGAAGGTTGTAATAGAGGGAAATGGAATGAAAACCAATGTTGAAATATGTAGGAATCTTAAATATCTTTCTGTTAAAAAAGGAACTATTATTAAAAATAAAGACATCTCAGACTATCCAGATGAAAAAATAACTATTATATGCACTGGTGCTCAAGGAGAAGAAAGAGCTGCACTAACAAGAATAACTAATAAAGAGAATAAGTATATTAACTTTAAAAAAGGAGATAGTATTATATTCTCATCTTCAATAGTCCCTGGAAACGAAAGAGCTGTTCAATCTTTAAAAGATGATATATTAAGACAAGGTACAAAAGTTTTTCATTATAAAATGATGGATATACATGCTGGCGGCCATGCTCATAGAGAAGAAATAGAAGAGATGATAAGAATAATAAATCCTAAGTTTTTAATGCCAGTCCACGGTCAATATTCAATGCTTGTTTCTCTTAAAGAATTAGCTATTGAAAAAATTGGTTTTTCTGAAAAAAATATTGTTATTGCTGAAAATGGTAGTATTGTTAATTTTTCAAGAAACAACATTGCTCTTGATAAAAAAACTGTTTCTTCAGAAATAGTGATGGTTGACGGTCTTGGAATTGGAGATGTTGGTGAAGTTGTTATGAGAGACAGAAAATCATTGGCAGAAAACGGTATGTTTGTTATTATTGCTGTAGTAAATAAACAAAAAAGGAAAATTAACGGATCACCAGATATAATATCTCGTGGATTTATATATCTTAGAGAATCAAAAGGACTTCTTTTTGAAACCAGGAAGAAAGTTGTCTCTATTATTAATAAATCTGCTCAAACAAAAGATGTTGATTGGAGTAATGTTAAAGACGAAATAAAAAATAAAGTAGGTCAATTTCTTTATCAAAAAACAGAAAGAAAACCTATAATTCTTCCTGTTATCATAGAAATATAGTAAAATAAATTATGAAAATATTTAGCGGAATAAGACCTAGCGGAGATCTTCATATAGGAAACTATATTGGCGCTGTAAAGCAATGGATCAAGCTTCAAGAAGATAATGAAGCCATCTTCTGTATTGTTGACCTTCACGCTATAACAACCCCCTATTCAGCAAAAGATCTTCAAGAAAAGATTATATCACAAGCAACATCATATCTCGCTCTTGGAGTTGATCCTGAAAAATGTATTCTCTTTGTTCAGTCTCACGTAAAAGAGCATTCTGAGCTAGCATGGCTTTTAGGATCAATGACTTCTATGGGAGAACTTCAAAGAATGACGCAATATAAGGAAAAGTCAAAAAAACAAAAAAACATAAACTCTGGATTGTTTAATTATCCTGTCCTTATGGCTGCTGACATATTATTATACGAAACTGAGATTGTTCCTGTTGGCGAAGATCAAAAACAGCACGTTGAGATGGCAAGATCAATTGCTAAAAAATTCAATAATTATTTTGGTGATACTTTTAAAATACCTGAGGTTCAAATTGAAAAACTTGGAGCCAGAATAATGTCTCTACAAAACCCAAAAAATAAAATGTCAAAAACTGATAATGACCAAGGGGCCATTGGTCTTTTTGAAAGTCCAGAAATTATTAGAAAAAAGATACTAAGATCTGTAACCGATAATGATACTAAAATTAAATATGATATAATTAGAAAACCTGGAATATCTAACCTTTTAACAATATATTCTTCTTTTAAGGAAACCACTATCAAAAAGAGCGAAGCGGAAATGAAAGATAAAAACTATTCTGAGTTTAAAAAAATAATAGCAGATCTATTAATTGAAAAACTTGAGCCAATGAGAAAAAGAAAACAAGACCTAGATTCTAGAAAAGTATATATATCTGAAATATTATCTCAAGGATCAAAAAGAGCTGAGTCTATAGCAAAAACAACCATGCTAAGGGTTCATAAAAATATGGGGTTATTAAACCATTGATAGTATTTCTTCTTTTTTTTGCTTAACTATATCTTCGTTTTTTCCTTCAATATTTATTCTTACTAGAGGCTCTGTATTAGAGCCTCTTATATTTGCTCTCCAAATATCATCTTCAAAAGAAATACCATCGATTTCTAAAAATTTAAGGTGGCTATATCTTTTTTTTAATTTTTCTATGAAGGTGTTTTTATCTTTCATCTTTAAGCTTATTTCTCCTGATATAAAATATTTTTCAGCTAATAATTTTATTGTTTCTTCTATGTTCTCACCTGAAGAAATTATATCTAAAACCATTAGTAATGGTATCATTCCACTATCAGCAAACCAAAAATCTCTAAAATAAGTATGTCCACTAGACTCACCAGCAAAAACAGCATTTTCTTTTCTCATTCTATCTTTAATAAAAGAATGACCAACCCTTTCAATAATTGCTTGACCATTGAACTCTTTAGCGGTATCGATTAAAGCCCAGGTATATCTTGGGTCGTATATTATTTTAGCACCACGATCTTGTTTTAACATTCTCCTAGCTAAAACTACGTTCATATAATATGGATCTATAAATTTACCTAGACTAGAACAAAAAAACACCCTATCGGCATCTGCATCCCAGGCAACACCTATATCAACATTATTCTTCTTAACAAAATCTATGAACTCCGGTCTATTTTCTTCTTTAAATGGGTCGGGTTGTCCTTTAGGAAAACTACCATCAATCGTATTATTTAACCCATAAAGATCTAACTTTAAATCACCAATTCTTACTATTTCTTCTAAAACTTTACCAGCGAAACCAAAGTTAGGATTATAAGCAACCTTTAAAGGCTTTAT
Organism: uncultured Candidatus Saccharibacteria bacterium; assembly: GCA_964452925.1. Lineage (GTDB taxonomy): Bacteria > Patescibacteriota > Minisyncoccia > Minisyncoccales > CSSED10-335 > CAYVNL01. The sequence continues at coordinate 15,815 of CAYVNL010000060.1, read as the reverse complement.
CTTCTTATAATCAACAAAATTAAGAACAAAAGACGCGAAATCAGTTAATATGTCTCTTTTTTTTAAAAAACCTTTATCACCCCTAAAAATAAAATCTTTTTCGCTTAAAACTAAGTCTCTTATTTCTGAAATTCCAGTTTCTGAAGATATTGGTATGACTTGATCACGAGTCATTTTAAAACCATTATATTCAGCTGTATTATGAGAAGCTGTAACCTGAATTCCACCATTATAACCATATTTTCCAACTGCAAAATAGAGCATCTCTGTTGAAACAAGCCCAATATCAGTAACATTACAACCACTATCAATTAATCCTTTAATTAAAGACTGTTTAAGTTTTTCAGAATGAACCCTAACATCCATACCAACTACAACTTCCTTTGGCTTAACAACCTTGGCATAAGCTTGACCGATTCTGTAAGCTAATGTTTCGTTTATCTCTTCGGGATAGACTCCTCTTATGTCGTAGGCTTTAAATATTTTAGAAATATTTTTCATAATTAAATTATATACTATTTAATATTTAATTTAAAGATAAGGGTTGAAAAAAGATATTTTAACTGCTATAATTCGACTATATTAAATTTATGAAAAAATACGAACTAGCAACTCTTGTTTCATCAGAATTTAGCGATAAAGAAATAGGAAAAATACAAGAAGAAATTGAGCTTGCTATAACTGAAAATAAAGGAATTGTTTTAGATAAAAAATTAGATCCTGTAAAAAGATCTCTTGGTTATAGTATAGGGAAAATAAATAATGCATATTTAGCTTCTTTTTATTTCAGTGCTAGTCCTTCTGATATTCTAGATATAAATAAAAATTTAAAAGAAAATAAAAAAATACTAAGATATGTTTTGGTTTGTAAAGAAAAAGAAAGAAGGGAAAAGAAAAGAAAATTAATCAATTTACAAACCGAAAAAAAACAACCTGAAAAAACAGATCTAAAAGAGATTGATAAAAAAATTGAAGAAATTTTAAATCAATAAAAATATATGAATTTAAATAAAGCTATATTAGTGGGTCGACTGACAAGAGACCCTGAATCAAAATCTCTTCCTAATGGTCAACAGGTTACTTCTTTTGGTTTAGCCACTGACAGATTTTATACAGATAAATCGGGAAGCAAGCAACAACAAACTGAATTTCATAATATCGTTCTTTTTGGAAGGTTAGCTGAAATTGCATCAGAATATCTTAAAAAAGGGGCATTAACATTAATTGAAGGAAGAATACAAACTAGGTCTTGGCAAGACCCTGAAGGAAATAAAAAATACAAAACCGAAATAATAGGAGAAAGCATACAGTTAGGACCAAGGTCAACAAACGTCAACTATAAAGAACAAGAAGAAACAAAAGAAGAAATACCTACAATAAAAGAAGACGAAGAAGAAATAGATATTAAAGATATACCTTTTTAATAAAAATATGGAATGTTATTTTTGTAAAAACAATATAAAAGAGATAGATTTTAAAGATACTGTGCTTTTAAATAAGTTTACTTCTGGTATGGAAAAAATCAAACCTAGGAAAAAAACAGGAACTTGTGCATATCATCAAAGAAGACTTTCTAAGGCAATAAAAAGAGCCCGATCTCTCGGACTTCTTCCATTCACTCAAAACTAACTTTAAGATATCTTTTTTTTAATATCCTCGGTTATTCGGGGATTTTCTTTTAGGAACTTTTTAGCACCTTCATTTCCTTGTCCTAGTTTCTGATCTTCATACTGAAACCAAGAGCCTGCTTTTTTTATTATCCCCTCTTTAACTGCAAGATTAATTATGTCTCCTTCATATGAAATGCCTTCATTGTAATATATATCAAATTCAGTAACTTTGAATGGTGCTGCTACTTTATTTTTTACTATCTTAGCTTTTACTCTATTACCAATTATTTCTTCACCGCTTTTTATTTGAGCTATTCTTCTTAAGTCTATTCTTACAGAGGAATAAAATTTAAGAGCTAAGCCTCCTGATGTTGTTTCGGGATTTCCAAACATCACGCCAATCTTCATTCTAGTTTGATTTAAAAATACAACTGAAGTTTTTGTTTTGTATATTATACCCGAAAGTTTTCTAAGAGCTGATGACATTAGTCTAGCTTGAGAACCAACATGAATATCGCCAACCTCTCCAGCTATTTCTGCTTTTGGTGCTAATGCAGCAACTGAATCAACGACTATAACATCAACCTCTTCTGATCTCACCAAAGATTCTACTATCTGAAGAGCTTGTTCTCCAGAGTCCGGTTGAGATATCAAAAGATCATCTATGTTTACCCCTATTCTCTGTGCATAATCTGGATCAAGAGCATTCTCAGCGTCAATAAAAGCTCCTACTCCACCCTTTTTCTGAGCTTCAGCTAATATATGAAGGGCTAAAGTTGTCTTACCACTTGATTCTGGTCCAAAAACCTCAACAACCCTACCTCTAGGTATTCCTTTAATTCCTAGTGCTAAATCTAAAGAGATAGACCCCGTTGATATACTGTCTATATTAACAGCTCTAACGTCTTTCATTTTCATGATAGCACCCTCGCCGAAACGTTGCTTTATTTCTTTTATAGATTCGCTTAAATTCTTATATTCTTTTTCTTTTTTTGCTTTTTTAGCCATATTATTTTAATTATTATATTCTTTTCCAATTATCACCATTTTCATCTTCTTCATTGTTTAAATAGATCTCTCTAGCTTTAGCTCCATCGCCAGGACCAACAACACCCCTGTCTTCCATTATATCTATAAGTCTTGCTGCTCTAGCATAACCTATCCTTAGTCTTCTTTGAAGGAAAGAGGCTGATGCCTTTTTATTATCAACTACAAGATTTTTTGCTTCTTCATATAAGTTATCTTCTTCTTCGCCTTCACCAACAAAACTAAAAGATCCTTCGTTGGTTTCTTCTAGTCCTTTCTCTAATTCTTCGCTTAAACTATCACTTTCCTCTGTTTCTTTTTCGTATTGAGACTTTATCCAATTAATTACGCCCTTGATCTCTTTATCTGAAACAAACGGTGCCTGAACTCTTCTTGGCTTAGATCTTTCGTTGCTAACAAAAAGCATGTCTCCAGAACCAAGTAATTTTTCTGCTCCAGAAACATCAATAATAGTCCTTGAATCAACCTGAGATGCAACCTGAAAAGCAACTCTTGATATTATATTAGCCTTAATAAGACCTGTAATGACCTCTACCGATGGTCTTTGTGTGGCTAAAACTAAATGAATTCCAGCAGCCCTTGCCATTTGAGCAATCCTTACAATTCTTGGCTCTATTTCCTTACCTTTGCCAACCATTAAATCAGCTAATTCATCAATAATCAAAACAATGTAAGGCATGATTTCAAGTTCTTCTGGATTATTTTTCTTCTTTTTAGATACTAAATCATTATAACTACCAATATCTCTAGTCTTAGTTTCTGACATAACCTTTAACCTTCTTTCCATTTCTCCAACAAGCCATTTTAAAGCATTATTTGCTCTTGTAACATCAAATATAACAGGACAAAGAAGGTGAGGAATATCATCATAATCTCTAAACTCAACTCTTTTTGGATCTATAAGTATTAACCTTAAATTCTCAGGTGTATTTCTAAAAAGAAGGCTCAGTATAAGTGTATTTAAAAATATTGTTTTTCCAGATCCAGTAGATCCCGCAACTAAAAGATGGGACATTTTTTCAAGACGAGAATAAACTATTTCTCCAGAAACATCTTTACCCATACCTATTAAAAGACGATTAGAAGAATTTCTATATTCTATGTTTTCTATCAAACTCTTTAATCTTACCTGAGCTCTTATCTTATTAGGAACCTCTACGCCAACCAAAGATCTCCCTGGTATTGGTGCTTCTATTCTAATTGATTGGGCGGCAAGAGCTAAAGAAAGGTCGTTAGATAAAGATGTAATTCTAGAAAGCTTTATTCCTTCTGATGGTTTCAATGTATACTGAGTAACTGTTGGCCCTGTGTATGTTTCTGACATTTCAACGGGTATATCAAAGTTTCCTAAAGTATTTTTTATAATTGATTTATTTGTGTTTGTATCTCCTGGAATTGGATCTCCTTTATCTGACTCTAAAAGATCAGGAGAAGGAAGTTTATAATCAATTATTATCTCTTCTTTTTTTGTTTTAGCTTCTTTCAGTTTTAATTCTTCTTTAGGTTTAGGAATATCTATATGACCTCCAACCACACTAGGAGAAAACTCTTTGCCTCTTCCAATAATCTTCTTGAATATTTTAGATTCAATTGGCTTTTCGGTTGGTTTTTCTTCTCTTAACGCTAATGGAGTTTTTAATAATTGAACTAATATTATTATTCCAGATATCAATAATGTAGAGAAAACAATTATACTTATCCAAAAATCAAAAAAATTTACTAACGGAGATCCTATTATTTTTCCAAAAAGTCCACCTTCATTAAATCCGTTAATTGATTTAAAGGGGCCATTATCTTTGCTAATAGCTTCAAAAAATCCTGAAATTCCAAAAAGTATTAAAAAGGAACCAATGATAGTTCCAAGAGAAAATCTTTTATATTTAGTTTTAAATATTATTAAAGCTGATAAAAAAAGTATTATAGGGATAATAAAAACGGATCTTCCAAAAAGATAGATTAAAGATTTTTTAAAATATTCTCCTGCAACACCAGACAATCCAAAAAAAGAAAATAAAACTATAACAGAAATTAATATTAAAAATATTACAGATAAAGTTTTTTTTATCTTTTTAGGTAAAGAGAAAAACCCCTTTTTTTTAGGTTTTTCTTTTTTTAATGATTTTTTCTTTTTTTTAGCCACTTATAATAAAGATTATTTTTTCTTAAATCCTGTTCCAGCAGGAATAATCTTTCCTATTATAACATTCTCTTTCAATCCTCTTAGCTTATCTTCTTTTCCTTCTAGTGATGCTTTTATTAAAACTCTTGAAGTTTCCTGGAATGATGCGGCCGAAAGGAATGAATCCGTACTTAATGCTACGTTTGTTATTCCTAAAAGAACGGGAACAGCTGTCGCTTCTTTCTTGCCTTCTTTTTTAAGTTTTTCGTTAACATCATAGAGCTTTTCTTTTTCAACAACTTCACCTGGAACTAAAACAGAGTCGCCCTGATTTTTAATTTTAACTCTAGATAACATCTGTCTAATAATTACTTCTATGTGCTTATCATGAACGATTGCTCCATGAGAAACATATATTTTTTGAATTTCATTAAGGATGTGTTTTTGAGTTTCATTGATTCCTTTTACTTTAAATATATCTTTTAAATCTATATTACCTTCACAGAGCATATCTCCTTTTTTAATCTTCTGTCCTTTCTCTACTAAAATATTCATGTTTAAAGAAACCTTGTATTCAATAATATCTTTCTTACTTTTCTTTTCTTTATCCTCTTCACTTATCTTAATCTTAATTATACCGTCTGGAGTTATTTCTTCAACCTTTCCATCAACTTTAGACATCTCTGCTTTTCCACCAGGAACCCTTACTTCAAATATTTCTTGAATTCTTGGTAGCCCCAATGTAATGTCACCACCACCAACTACTCCTCCAGTATGAAACGTTCTCATTGTAAGCTGAAGTCCTGGCTCTCCTATGGCTTGAGCTGCCACAACACCAACGGCTTCTCCTAAATTAACCATTTCATTTGATCCATAGTGCCAACCATAACATTTCTTACATACACCCCTTGTAGTTTTACAGGTTAAAGGAGATCTAACTTTAACTGAATTGATATCATCTGACTTTTCAATTTCATCTGCTTTTTTCCAGTCTATAATATCTCCTTTTTTAACTAATATTCCTGAAGAATTTTCTATGTCTTCAAGTGCCACTCTTCCAACTATTTTAAATGATAAGTCTTGATCTATTTCTTGAGCATCTTCTTTTTTTATCTCTATTCCCTTATTATCCTTACAATCATCCTCTAAAATAATAACTTCATGGGAAACATCAACAAGCCTTCTTGTTAAATATCCGGCTGTTGCCGTCCTTAGTGCAGTGTCAGCTGTTCCTTTTCTTGCTCCATGAGTAGATATAAAATACTCAAGAACATCAAGTCCTTCCTTAAAAGAACTTCTTATTGGTAGTTCTATTGTTTCCCCTACCGGATTAGCAACCAGACCTTTCATACCAGCCATCTGAACTGGTTGAGACCATGAGCCCCTAGAACCAGAGTCAATAATTGTAAAAACTGAACCATCTTCAGGAAGCGTTAGTGGAACTAATTTTTCAATTTCTCTTTTAGCTTTATGCCAAGCCTCTATATTTTTCTCTCTTTTCTCCTCTTTAGAGAATAGTCCTTTTTTATAGAATCCTTCTATTTTTTCTACTTCATCATTAGTATCTTTTATAATTTTTTCTTTTTGTTCTGGTGTTTTCAAATCACTCATTCCCCAAGATATTCCTGATTTAGTAGCATACTCAAAGCCCAAGTCTTTAACTTTATCTAGCGTTGATTGAGCTGTCTTTTTATCAAAATCATCAATAACCTCCCTCATTATCTTTCTTAGTGTTTTAGAATTCATTAAATCGTTTCTATAGCCAAATTTTTCTGGAAGAATGTTGTTAAAAATTATTCTTCCAACACTAGTTTCTATTGTCTTTCCTTCGTTAACTACCTTTATTTTTGACTTTAAACCAACATGACCAAACTCACTGGCTAGGATTGATTCATTGAATGAACCAAAAATCATTCCTTCACCCTTACCACCATCAATTATTTTTGTTAACCAATAACAACCAAGAACAACATCTTGACTAGGAGAAACGCTGGGTAGTCCAGTGGCTGGCTTAAGAAGATTCATTGATGAAAGCATTATTTCTCTGGCTTCTTTCTGGGCCTCTTTTGATAATGGGAGATGAACTGCCATCTGGTCTCCATCAAAGTCAGCATTAAAAGCGCTACAAACTAATGGATGAAGTTGTATCGCATTATTCTCTACTAGTATTGGTTCAAATGCCTGTATTCCAAGACGATGAAGGGTTGGAGCTCTGTTTAATAGAACAACCTTATCTTTAACTATATTTTCAAGTATCTCCCAAACATCATCTATTTCTTCTTCTATCAATCTAGTAGCACCTCTTACGTTATAGGCTAGCTCTTTTTCGAGTATCTTATTTATAATAAAAGGTTTAAATAGTTCTAGGGCCATCTTTTTAGGAAGACCACATTGATAAAGTTTTAATTGAGGGCCGACAACAATAACTGACCTTCCTGAATAATCAACTCTTTTACCAAGAAGGTTTTGTCTAAACCTTCCTTGCTTTCCTTTAAGCATGTCTGACAAAGACTTTAAAAGTCTTCTTCCTCCAGTAGTTGATTGAGTGGTAACACCCTTCCTCATGTCATTATCTATGAGTGCATCAACTGATTCTTGAAGCATTCTTTTCTCGTTCCTAACAATAACATCGGGAGCTCCAATTTCAATTAAATATTTTAACCTATTGTTTCTATTTATAACTCTTCTATATAAATCATTAAGATCTGATGATGCATACCTTCCACCATCGAGCTGAACGATAGGTCTTAGATCTGGAGGAAGAACTGGTATATGAGTTAAAAACATCCATTCTGGTCTTATGCTCGCAGCTTTCATCATCTTTAATATCTTGGTTCTTTTGAGCATCTTCTTTTTTTCTCCAGCAGGAGCCTCTTCTAGTCTCTTTTCTAGATCTGAAATAAGATCATTCATATTAATCTTTTCAAATATTGCTCTTAGTGTTTCTGCTCCTGTACCAGCTTCAAAAACTTCTCCATACTTAAGAGAAAGATCGTGATATTCTATTTCAGAAAGAATACTCAGCTCTTTTATTCTTGATAAATCTTCTCCTGCCTTTGACTTTGTTTCTTTCAGCTCTTGTAGATCTTCTTTAGGGTCTTCGCTTTTCTTTGATTTAATAAATTTTTCTTTTTGGCTGTACTCTGCTTCAATTTCTTTTATTATTTTATTTTTCTCTTTTTCGTTTACGCTTGTTATTATATAAGCGGCAAAATATATAACTTTTTCAAGTTTCTGCATGGGTATATCTAAAACTGTACCTATTCTTGATGGAATTCCCCTTAAAAACCATATATGAGATACTGGACAAGCAAGTTTTATATGACCCATTCTCTCTCTACGAACAGATGATCTAGTTACTTCAACTCCACACCTATCACAGATTATACCCTTATATCTTATTCTTTTATACTTTCCACAATAGCATTCATAATCTTTTTCGGGTCCAAATATTTTCTCACAAAACAAACCGTCCTTCTCAGGTCTTTGGTTCCTATAGTTTATAGTTTCTGCTTTTAATACTTCTCCATGAGACCATTCAAGTATCCTGTCTGGAGATGCAAGTATTATTCTTATTGAATCTAGATCCTCAACTCTCATATTTTTAAATAAATTTATTAATAAAACTATTCCTCTGATCTTTTTCTTTCTTTTATATCTATCCCTAGTGCCAATGACTTTAATTCATTAACTAAAAGATTAAAAGAAGAAGGGGTGTTTGGATTTTTAATTTGTTCGCCTTTAAGTATAGATTCATAGGTTGAAGCCCTTCCTACGACATCATCAGATTTTATTGTTAACATCTCCTGCAAGACATGAGATACACCATAGGCTTCAAGGGCCCAAACTTCCATCTCTCCAAGCCTTTGCCCTCCAAATTGAGCTTTTCCTCCTAATGGTTGTTGTGTAATCAAGGAATATGGTCCTATTGACCTCATATGAATCTTATCTTTAACCATATGAATAAGCTTCATAATATACATATATCCAACCGTAACTCTTTCAGGGAAGAGCTCTCCCGTTCTACCATCAAAAAGGCTTAGTTTGCCGTTTTCAGGAAGACCAGCGTCTTTTAGCTCTTGTCTAATGTCTTCTTCTGTTGCACCAGAAAAAGATGGCGTAACTGCAATATAATTTTTCTTTTTTGCTGCTAAACCTAAACATGTTTCTAATATTTGACCGATATTCATCCTAGATGCAATAGATAGTGGATTTAATATTATATCAACTGGTGTTCCGTCTTCTAGGTATGGCATATCTTCTACTGGTAGAACTTTTGATATAATACCCTTGTTTCCATGTCTTCCTGCTAGTTTGTCTCCTGATTCTATCTTCCTCATCTCAGCTATATCTATTTCAACTTTTTTTATTACTCCTGGATCAAGTTTGTGACCCATGTCCCTTGAAAAAACTTTAACACCAATAACTCTACCCCTTCTCCCGTGTTGCATAACTAAAGAAGTATCTTTGACTTCTTTAGATTTTTCTCCAAATATTGCCTTTAAAAGTCTTTCTTCGGCTGTAACGTCAGATTCTCCTTTAGGTGATATTTTTCCAACTAATATATCGTTTGGACCAACTTCAGCTCCAATCCTAATAATTCCTTCCTCGTCAAGGTCTTTTAATTTCTTTTCAGATACATTAGGAATGTCACTAGTTATTATCTCTGGGCCAAGCTTAGTTTCTCGAACGTCACAACTAACGCTCTCAATGTGTATTGATGTATAGGTGTCTTTTTGAACTAATCTTTCAGATATAATTATAGCATCTTCATAGTTAAGACCCCTCCATGATAAAAATGCAACTAGAATATTTTGACCTAAAGCTAATCTACCATCAGATATGCTTCCACCATCACAAAGAACATCTCCTTTCTTAACTTTTTGACCCTTAACTACTATTGGTTTTTGATGAAAGCAAGTATATTGGTTTGTTCTAGTAAATATTTTTAAATTATATGTTTCTTCTTTTTCGGGCTTAGAAGATGACTTTATTTTTATATGATTAGAATCAACTTCTGTAATGATTCCATCGAAATTACTTACTATTACCTGACCTGAATCTTGAGCTACCTTGCTCTCTACTCCAGTTGAAACTAATGGTGCTTCAGGATTTATTAATGGAACTGACTGTCTTTGCATGTTAGATCCCATTAAAGCTCTATTTGCGTCATCGTTTTGAAGAAAGGGAATACAAGACGAAGCAACTGAAATAAATTGCTCTGGAGAAACATCAATAAAGTCAATTTTATTTTTTTCTATTACGCCTGGCTCACCCTTAATCCTAGCCTCTACTTTTTTTGGAATTATCTCACCCTTATCATTTATAGCTATACCTGCATGAGCAATGCTATATTTCTCTTCTTCGTATGCATTAAGATATTTTAATTCTGATGTTATTTTACCGTTATCAACCTTAAAATATGGCGTTTCAATAAAGCCGTATCGATTAACTTTAGCAAAAGTAGCTAAGTGAACAACAAGTCCTACGTTAGCTCCTTCAGGAGTTTGAATCGGACATATCCTTCCATAGTGTGATGGTTGAACGTCTCTAGCTTCAAAACCTGCCCTCTCTCTAGTTAATCCTCCTGGTCCAGTTGCAGTTAACCTTCTTTTATGCTCAAGTTCAGATAATGGGTTTTCATTGTCCATGAACTGCGATATTTGAGAAGAAGTAAAAAATTCTTTAACAACCGACATAAAGTGACGAGCATTTATTATCTGAGATGGTGTCATTAAATGAGGGTCTAGTGTAGACATCTTATCTTTTATATGTCTTTCCATCCTCATTAATCCTAGCCTTAATCTGTTTTCTAATGTTTCTGAAAAGGTCCTTACTCTTCTATGACCTAGATGATCTATTTGATCTGCTTTTCCTTGTGGGTCATTATTTAGCCTAATTATTTCTTTTATTGTTTCAACGATATCTATGCACCTTAAAACTCTATCATCGACGGTTATTTCTTTCTCTTTAGTGTTAATGTTGTCTAGTCTCTGAGTCATTCTCCATCTTCCAACTTCTGAAAGATCGTATCTATTAAAATTAAAAAATGTATTCTCTATTAACTCCGATGCTGTTTCAACTGTTGCAATGTCGCCAGGTCTTAACCTTTTATATACCTCAATAAGAGCCTCTTCTCCTGTTTCAGCAGTATCTTTTTTTATCGTTTCTTCGATATACTTAATTTCACCATTATCAACCTCTTTAAATATTTTTATTAGTTCTTTGTTTTCTATATCATTTTTAAGAAGGTTTAATTGTTCTTTAGAAAAACCTGAGTCTTCTTTGGCTGCTAAAAAAAACGCCTTCATTAATGTTGTTGCTGAAATTTTTCTCTTTTTATCAATTTTGATTGATATCGCTCCAGTTGATTCAGTTTCTATTTCAAGCCATGCACCTCTATTTGGTATTATTTTAGCTCCAAAAAAATTCTTACCTTGCATGAATTGCGATGTAAAAAAAACACCTGGAGATCTTATTAACTGAGATATGGCAACTCTTTCAACTCCATTCACGATAAAAGTTCCTCTTTCTGTCATTATAGGGAAATCAGTTAAGAAAACTTCTTGGTTTTTAACCTCTTTTGTCTTAAGGTTGACCAGCTTAGTCATCACCCTTAAAGAGGTTTGATATGAGTCATTGTTTTTTTTAGCTTCTTCATCACTAGAATATTTGGTTCCCTCCATTCTGTGACCTAGAAACCAAAGCTCCCACTCTTTTCCGGTGTAATCTCTTATAGGGGAAATCTCTTTGAAAAGATTTTTTATTCCTTCTTCTTGGAATGTTTTCCAACTATCTTTTTGAAGAGATAAAAGATAGGGCCTTGGAAAGGAAACTTTTGACTTTACAAAGTTTTTAATAGGATTTTTTTCCATAATTTAAATTTTTCGGGAAAATTACACTATCATATGCTTATTTAAACCATCCCGATTTAATGTTTTTATATACCAAGAAAATACCCTGAGTTTTGACTAGGGTTAATTTATATATTAAATATTCTGTAAGGTTTTTATTTTCAAAAAATTTATCGACAGGAATCGATTAAGAATAATTTTATCTAAAAAAGCGTACTTTTGTAAGTTTACTATTATTTTAAAATTTGTCAATGGTAGACTTGATACTTTGGATTATGCCTAGTCCAATAAAAGTAAATACGAGACTACTTCCTCCATAGCTTACTAGAGGAAGAGGTGTTCCAACTATTGGAAATATTCCTTGATTCATCCCTATGTTAACTAGTACCTGAACAAGTATTAGAATAGCAAATCCAGAACAAAACAATCTTGAGAAATTTTCAGGACTTTTAGATGCAATCTTTAGTATTCTATATATTAATAATGAAAATAAAGATAATATCAAAAAAACACCTAGAAGACCAAGTTCTTCCGCTATAGCTGAAAAGATGAAGTCTGTTTTAGGTTCTGGAAGAAAACCGTATTGAGTTTGAGGGCCTTTTCCTATTCCTTCACCAAACAAGCCACCACTTCCTATCGCAATCTTGGCTTGTTCGGGGTTCCAGTTTATCCCTTGAGGATCAAACTTCGGTTCTAGAAAAGCTTTCATTCTATCTTTTTGATAGTCTTTAAACATAAAAGCCCAACCCAAAGAAAACAAAAGCGCACCTATTAAACAAAGGATTATAAAATGATTAAGCTTAATTCCAGATAGAAAAAGTATCCCAACCCAAAGAAATAATAATATTAAAGATGATCCCAGGTCTGGTTGGAAAAAAATCATTGCAGCTGGTAAAAAAACATATATCCCAGAAAAAACAATATGAGAAAATCTATACATTTCAACGTGTCTTTTAGAAAAATACTTAGCTAAAACTATTATTAAAATTATTTTAATATATTCACCTGGGCTAAATGATATTGATCCTAAAGAATACCACCTCCTAACATCTCTTATCGCTGGAGCAAAAAATAATCCTAAAAGAAATAGCAGTCCCATTATATATGTTAAAAAAACTAATCCAGAACTTTCTTTAAACATTCTCCAGTCAATAAAACTTAGTATAATCATTAGAATTATACCTAAAAATAAAAAGATTAGCTGATTTCTAAATATATAAAGGTTATCCTTAGAAGATCCATATATCGAAACAATTCCAAGCAAAGACAAAGATATTGATGTTGTTGTTATTGTCCAGTCTAATCTTTTAATATGATTTAATAATTTAAACATCTATTTTTTCCTTAAATTCTTTTTCAGATAGTTTCTTAATTTTTAATTTTTCAGCAATCTTTATCTTTCCTCCTGGATTATCACCAACTAATATAAAGTCAACTTTTTTAGTTACGGATTCTAAGGCCCTACCACCATTAGATTTTATTAAATTTTTAATTTCTTCTCTAGAAGCAAAATTAAAAGAACCTGTGACTACAAAAGTTTCTCCTTTAAATTTATCTCCTTTTTTCTCTTCAATAATTTCAACTCCTGCTTTATATAGCTTATCTATAAAAGCTTTATTTTTACTGTTACGGAACCAATTATATATACTTTCAGCTATTGTTTCGCCAATATCCTTAATTTTAAATAAATCCTCTAAAGAAGCATTTGATATCTTTTCTATATTACTAAAATTATCTTTTAAGAGCATTGCTGTTTGTTGACCAACATTATCAATACCTAATGAATATATTAATCTTTCTAATGTAATATTCTTTTTAGAATGTATTGATTTTACTGCATTAGAAGCGCTCTTATCTTTAAAGCCATCTATTAACAGAAAGTCAGATTCTTTTAAAAAAAATAAGTCAGCTGGGCTATGGACCATATTCTTATCTATTAATTTTTCTATAATCTTACTGCCTAGTCCAGAAAAATTAAAAGCTTTCCTCGAACAAAAATGAAAAAAGAATCTTTTTTTACGATCATTACACTCAACATTAGGGCAACGATAAACCGTTGAAGTTTTTTCTTCTTTAATTACTTTTGAATTGCAGGAAGGACAGAAAAGGGGTGGTTTTATCTTGATTTCTTTACCGGTCCTCATTTCAGTTATAACCTCTATAATGCTTGGAATAACATCACCAGCCCTTCCAACAATAACTGTATCACCTATCATTATATTTTTATCTTCTATTTCATCATAATTATGAAGAGTAGCTCTAGAAATAACAACGCCGCCAACATTAACTGGCAATAAGTTTGCTACCGGGGTAAGTGTTCCCGTTCGGCCAACTTGAACCTCAACGCTCTGAATTTTAGTTGTTGCTTGCTTTAACTCAAACTTATAAGCAATAGCTCCTCTTGGGGCCTTACCAATGTTACCTAGTTTTTCAAATATATCATTATCGTTAACCAAGACAATAACACCATCTATTTCGTAAGAAAGATTTTCTCTTTTCTTTTTACATTTCTCATAATAATTAAAGGCTTCTTTTAGGTCTTTGCAAGTTCGGCAGTTACCATCTACTCTAAATCCTAGGGCTTTTAATATTTTATGTTTTTCTTCGTGAGTTTTTATTTTTTTATCAATTAAATCGTATGCAAAAAAATTCAAATTCCTAGAGGCAGCTATCTTTGAATCTAATTGCCTAACCGATCCAGCAGCAATATTTCTGGGGTTGGCAAAAAGAACAAGTCCTTCTTTTTGTCTCTGCTCATTAATCTTTCTAAACTCTTCTTTGGGTATAAATATTTCACCTCTCACGATTAAATCACTCTCATATATATAATCTATATTGGAATTAACTTCTTTTAAAACATCTTCTTTGTTTCTTATTTTCAAAGGAAAGGATTCTATCGTTTTTATGTTCTCTGTAATATCTTCACCAATAAAACCATCTCCCCTAGTTGATACTGACTTTAAAAAACCTTTACTATATATTGCTTCGAAAGCTAGTCCGTCAATTTTTAATTCACAAAAAAAATCTATCTCTTTTTTATTTGTTAATAGTTTATTTATTCTTGAAAACCAATCAGATAATTCTGTTTCATTGAAAATATCATTAAGCGAGAGCATTGGTACAGGATGTTTTATCTTTTTAAATCCCTTTGATGGCTTACCTGCAACTCTTTGAGTGGGAGAGTCAGGTGTCACTAATTCAGGAAATTTTAACTCTAGACTAAAAAGCTCTTTTTTAAGAGAGTCTAATGCTGATTCTGATATTTCCTGACGATCAAGTACGTGATATAGATGACGGTGGTAATTGATAGTTTTTTTAAGTTTTTCTATTCTTTCTTTCGCTTCTTTTTTATTCATCTTTTTCAAACTCAATAATTCTTGTAGGTCCTCCATAAGATCCCGTTGACTTAATACAATAACTAATTCCCATGCCACAAGAAATGCCTTGTTCTACGATTACATTATAGGTAGAGCTCTTACTATTAAAAGATATGGTACCAGAGATGGAACTATAAATATCACTTTTTATCTGAAAAAGAGCTTCTTCAACTCCTGAATCTGAAGCATAAAAAGCAACAGCTGAATTTTTCATACCCCTACTCATCCTTATCTGTAATATTGTTATTGAAGAGATACCTAAGACAACTAGAGAGGTTATAGTTAAAACTAGGAGTGAGAAGTATAGGATAGATCCTCTTTTTTTGTTTGTTTTTTTAATCATTTAATTAATATGGAAAAATTTAACACAACGAACTTTTGCAAGTTCAGTTTTAAGATCTGTTGATGTAGATCCATTTGTAAAATCAATATAATATGCATTATCTGTATTTGAATTGTCTTCGTTGGATGTCCAGTAATCAGAATTATCAAAAATACCAAATAAATCTTTATTGTCATATATAAGACCTAATTCATATCTGTTTGGTAGATCCCAATTTTCTGGATTTATTGGGTCAGGATAACTCCTGCAGGCAGCTGCAGCGTTATTTGTTGGGTCTTCAACAAGAATAAGATCTGTATTATCTTCTCCATCAGTAAAATCTTGAGAATAAGCCGATGTTACGTCATTGTTATTAGCCCAAGTATATGTTTCGTCAAGATCTTCGTTAGCAACTATCATTACATGTCCTGATTCTTTGTGAGCTATCATACCACCCTTACAACTATCGCCAATCTTGCCAGAAAC
>CAYVNL010000059.1:0-3474 GCA_964452925.1 uncultured Candidatus Saccharibacteria bacterium | reverse complement strand
GTGAGAAGCAATAGAAAGAAATTCTGATTTGGCTTTGTCTAGTTTTTTAAGGTCCTGATAGGCCTGTTGGAGATCCGAAGCCATTTTTTCTATTTTTTCTTTTTGTTTAATCTCTCTGATTACACTTTTGATTAAAAGATAGCCAAAGATTAGAAATGTTGCAAACAGTGACCCTTTCCAGATATACTCAAAGGTACTCTCCGAACCGACTACATTAACTAAAAGTAAAATACCAATTGCTCCTACTAACATCTGTGTTAAAACAACCTTGATACCAAACAGTTGATGCCTAACAATAGCATATGCAGTGAAAACGAGGAGAAAGATAGCTGAATAATTACCGATCATCCAAAATTGAGGAGTCTCTTGAAAAATGGGCAAAAAGACGTTGAAAATGAAATTAGCGGTAATCCATATAAAAAAACCTACTAAAAAATACTGTGTTTGAATCTTTTTTGTTTTTGAAAATTCAAAGTAGTTTGTTATAAATCGAGAAGCAATAAAGAGTATTATAAGCGCTATCACTGAAAAATAAATATACTTTCCCTCTCCGAGAGCTGGAAGTGGTCCAAGCTCTGTAGTAATATTCATACCAACTACAATCGTTTTAGTAAAAACGGATAAAAGGAAAAGCGTTATTGTACTAACAACCACAACAATATTCAAAACAGGATACTTTTTTTCTGCTTTTAAAAAATGTATAGTAAAATAATAAAAAGGAATAAAAAGGAGAGCCACAGAGCCATAAGCTAAACGACTTAAAAACAAGCTTAGTGATAATTTAAGGGTGATACTGGCAAAAAAAGTAAAAATTATCCACAGAAATATAAACATTGCCAAAAGAGCAAAATAACTATTTACTTTAGATTTTTTATTAGCAAAATATACAACTATGCCCATAAAAATACTAAGTAAACTAACAGAAATAAACGATATTTGATTGAACAATAAAAATAAGTCCATAATTTATATGTTTCTAATGCTTAAATGAAGTATTAATATTTTTTCTAATTGCAAAAGAAACTTTTTAGTATCAAAAAATTTAATCTTAGGACTTGTTTTTTTTATATAAATATAATGTTTTTCCCACTGACGAAAAAAATAATCTTCAACTTCAGTGATATCTTTTTTATCAATTAAAAGACCCCCATTAACTAAGCTATCGGTCTCAAGTATTCCTTTTTCTATTAAATGAGCAAAAATGCCATTACTATAATCACCCTCTTTAATTTCTCTCTCCCAGGTTCCTAGACAGTTGCCAATTCTTAGCATGTATTGAGCGTGCCACACAATTTTCCTTATCATGCCCATCTCTTTAAGATTAAGTCCATTAGAGCACATTAAATTAAGCGTATAATGGGCCATCAATTGCATACTATTCGGTGAATAGCCCCAGTATTCGGCTGTGTTAATTAAACGTGGATTATCGTTTATTAAGGCAGAAAATCTCATCGAATTAAAAATTTGCAAAACATCAAAATATAAAGTTTTTTTAAATATCTCGTGGCGAGGATAATCTTTTGCTAATTTAAGAAAAGCTTGCCAAATAGATACACCAAAATCTAAATATAAACGATTCTCTACCGACAAATCCTTAAACCGCATCTGGTTTTCTTTAAGGGGAATATTTAATAAACACTCTCTTAATCTCTTGTTTTGGTGTTTATCAACAACATCATCTACCAAAACAACTAGCATGGTTAATAAAAATCTCGCTTGTAATAATGAGTGTTGGTGTTTCTGCTGAACTGGTGAAAAATCAACTATTTCAATAAATCGAAAAATAAGAGACCAAACCAATGGATCTCTGCTCTTAATTTCTCTGTTATATTTTTTAATCCACCATTGAGTTTCTTGAGGAAACTCTATATTGTTGACCTTCTCCCATTCTTTTTTAATTTTTTCTGGCGTCAATTGTTCTAAAATTCTCTCAACTACCATAATTTAGTTTAGTTTTAAAGATTTATAAGTATCAACTGGAACCCTCTCCCCGTATTTTTTTACTAATCCGTCTATCATGTTATCATAATCGTTATTATGAAGTTTCTCAAATTTATTTCTTCTTGAATGTTCAAATTTTAATTCTTTACCGAACGAATTTTTCCATAGATTATCATAATTCTTATTTTCAGTTATAGAAACGGCAGCAAGATAACCAGATAGAATAGCATAATGTGTGCCAAACCCTCTTGCAGCATCTAAAAAACCGGCGGCTTCTCCAATAAATAATTTATTATCTTTAGTTGCTGTTTTGGGAAGTTTATATGATGCATAACCAAGCACTTCATTTTCAAATTTCGCCTTTTTTAGGATTTTTTTAATAATAGAATTTTCCTTAATTAAATCATTAAACTTCTTTTTAAGTTTTTCTTTGTTTTTTTCTTTGGTAGAAGTAATAAGTATGGAAACCTCGTCATAAAAAGGAACAATATAACAATAACCCCTATCTGAATAACGGTTATCTAAAAAAACGTGTAGCGAGCTTGGTATAAAATTCTTGATATTACTATAATGTCTCCCGTATCCTGCTCCTTTTTTAGAAAAAGCTCCTGTAGCTATAATATCTACTTTTTTATCATCTAGGCTTCTATTAAAATAAAATTTTACTCCCAATTTTTTAGCTGTTTTATATAGAGCGATATCAAAAGATTTTTTATCTTTATGGCCCCGTATAAAATTATAAAATAGTGGTTTATTATTTGAATAAATTTCAATTTTTTTAAGTAATGGAGAAAAGCGGAATTCTTTGAAAATAGGATAGACGTATGGTATCTCAACCCCTAATTCTTTATATTTTTCAATAACATCGTATTTATATAAATAATTTCGTAAAGAATGTACATCTCTTTCAAAAAAACTACCGATTCTCGATCGTTTTTCAAAAATCTCAACATTATAACCATTTCTAGCAAGCGTAATGGCTGCAACCATTCCAGAAATTCCCGCTCCTAAAATTTTAATTTTCTTTTTTTCCATTTTAATAATTTCTTGATTTTTTGTTTATTAATGGGGGTAATAGAGATTTCCTTGTTAGTCCTCTCCTAAACATACCAACCCGCTCCGACAATAATGGTGTGATAGGTTTTTATCATACAAAAGGTTATTTAATTGCCACTACCCTGGATTTATATTATATGAGGGCGAAAGCGGTCTATTGCGACGAGCATGATTGAAACTTTAAGTTATCCCCAAGAATTTTTGTTACATCCTTGACATTTTTTATCAGTTTGATAATATAAAAATATCACGAAGGGGAAAAGACTTGTGAGTTCGTCTCGCAAGCAACACCCCTTTTTTTATTTTTGCTGTTTTTTAAGTTTCTTTTCTAAATAATTGAGAAAATCCATATATTTTCTAAAATTCCAGAGTAAACGCGAATACTTTTTTCTATTTGGAATTAGCAATCTTCCTAATTTTTTTTGTTCTTCTAGATATTCAATTAAACAACGAAAGTCGCCATCTCCGGAAACAATG